>UQNB01000050.1 GCA_900542235.1 uncultured Collinsella sp. | reverse complement strand
CCCCGTTGAAGAACGGGGGAGCCCCTTGTTTCGTTTTGGTTGTTGTTGCGACCTAGAGGTGGCTGATGATCAGTTCCATCTTGCCTTCGAGGTCGATGGAGCTGACGGTGCTCGGGGCCAGCAGGTGGCTGCCTTTGTGGACGGGGTCGCCGCAGACGGTGCCTTCGCCGTCGATGACCGACAGGCACATGAAGGGCCAGCGCTGGTCGAGGGTCTTGCTGCCGTTAACGCGCACGCGATCGACGGTGTAGCAGGGGCAAGACTCGAGCTCGGTCACGCCGTCCACCTCGGGCGCGGTCACCGTGCCGTCGGTCGGAGCCTGAGCATCAAAGTTTATGCAGTCGAGGCTCTGCTCAATGTGCAGGGGACGCAGTTTGCCGTCGGTGCCGGGGCGGTCGTAATCGTACAGGCGATACGTCACGTCGCACGACTGCTGCGTTTCCAAAATGAGCGTGCCGGCCTTGATGGCGTGAACGGTACCGGAATCAATCTGGAAAAAGTCGCCCTTGTGGATCGGCAGTACGTTGAGCATGTCGTCCCAGCGGCCGTCCTTGATCATCTGTGCGGCCTCGGTGCGGTCTTTAGCACGCTGGCCGACGATGATCGTGGCGCCGGGCTCGCAATCCAGCACGTACCAGCACTCGGTTTTACCCAGGCTACCGTTCTCGTGCTCGGCGGCGTACTCGTCGTTGGGATGAATCTGGATCGAAAGGTCGTCCTTGGCGTCCAGAATCTTAATGAGCAGCGGGAACTCTTTGCCCTCGCAATTGCCAAAAAGCTCACGGTGCTCGGCCCACAGCCACGACAGCGTGTGGCCGGCGTACGGTCCCTCGGCAATCTGACAGTCGCCGTTGGGATGGGCCGAGATAGCCCAGAACTCACCGATGGGACCTTCGGGAATGTCGTAACCAAATACGGTTTCGAGCTGGCGGCCACCCCAGATCTTCTTGCGGAAGATCGGCGTCAGTTTAATCAAATCGGACATATTCATACCTCCATTGTGTTGCGCGGGCGCCGCGCAAAACGAGCGCCCGCATGACTACAAAAAACTACGCCAACGTTACATTGTGCAACTCAAAGCGGTCGCCAACGTTGCGCGAGGTCGAATACTCAAAGGCGGCACCGCTGTCCAAAAAGCCAATCTGGGTGAGCTCGAGCAGGGGAGAGCCAGGTTTGGTGTCCAGACGCTCGGCTTCTTTCTCGGTTGCTGCCACGGCGCGAATGGTTCGGTGAAAGCTCGAAATCTTCAGGCCACATTGCTCGCGGATGAAGCGGTAGAGCGATCCGTACAGGTCCTTCTTTTTAAGGCCTGGAATCAGCTCGAGGGGCATGTAGGTGTACTCGATAACGATGGGCTTCTCGTCGGCCTGACGCACGCGCACGATGTGATAGGCAAAGTCATCCTCGGCAATTCCCAGCTGGGCTGCGATGTCCGCTGGTGGATTAACAATCGAGAAATCGTAGACCACCGAGGTCACCTTCTCCCCGCGATGCTCATACGAAAA
Source organism: uncultured Collinsella sp. (assembly GCA_900542235.1). Classification (GTDB taxonomy): domain Bacteria; phylum Actinomycetota; class Coriobacteriia; order Coriobacteriales; family Coriobacteriaceae; genus Collinsella. The sequence goes on along the minus strand of UQNB01000050.1, from coordinate 12,880 downwards.
GCCCTGGGCACGGTCGTTTTTGCCCTGGAAAAACGCCTGGCCGGGAAGTCCCGCCGTGTCCTTAACGTAGGTACCCGATCCGCGCCGGCTGGTAATAAGGCCTTCCTCGGTGATTTGTTCAATAGCTCGTTTGACGGTGATTTTGGAAACGCTATAGAGCTCGCAGAACTCAACGACGGTGGGAAGCTTGTCGCCCGGTTTAAGAGCGCCATCCTCGATGCTTCGACGAATATCTGCAGCTATCGCCTCGTATTTGGGAATCATGGAACCTCCTTTCCAACTTGATTGAGTATAAAAGAAAGTATAGTTAACACCTAAGTATCTCTATTGAGTTATTGAAAAGTTCGAGAAAGATAAAATTAAAAGTCGCCCCGCTTGTAAAATTAGAGCGTTTTAAATGATAAACATCTGAGTAGTGTCTTGTTGAGAAATGATCGGTCCGAGGACGGGGCCGAACCGATATAACACCCAGCGAACCGAATCTCGTACTCTGCGCTTCCCCAGATAAAACCTGCCAAAACAAACCTGTTCCTTTTTGGCAGGTTTTAGCCTGGGGAGCGGTACCATACAGGCAATGTTTAAACGAGAAAGGTGGGCTCTCATGGAACCTAAGCAGTACTACATCGGCATCGACGTCGGCGGCACTTCGGTTAAGGAGGGCCTGTTCGACGAGGACGGTAACCTGCTGGCCAAGGCCAGCGTGCCCACGCCTCCCATCGTTGACGCTGCGGGCTTTGCCGCGGTGACCGAGGCTATCGACCAGGTGGTCGCCAAGGCTCAGATTCCGCGTGCCTTTGTGGCGGGCATTGGTCTGGCCGTTCCGTGCCCCATCCCGGCATCGGGCGATGCCAAGGTCAAGGCCAACATTGCTATTAACCTGCCCGAGCTGAGAGTCGCCATTCAGGAGCACTGCCCCGACGCGGTCGTTAAGTACGAGAACGATGCCAACGCCGCTGCCATGGGCGAGGCCTGGCTCGGCTCTGCCAAGGGCGTGCAGAACGTGGTGATGGTCACCATCGGTACCGGCGTGGGCGGCGGCGCTATCGTTAACGGCGACACACCGCGGCCAGTAGTGCCGGGCGTTGTGGGCGCCGGCGGCGAGATTGGCCACATGTGCCTGAACCCGGCCGAGGAGCGCACCTGCGGCTGTGGCGGCCATGGCCACCTAGAGCAGTATTCCAGTGCCACCGGCGTGGTGAGCAATTACCTGGCCGAGTGCAAGAAGGCGGGCGTCGACCCCATCGAACTCACCGGCCCCTCCGATTCCAAGGACGTGTTCCAGGCCTGCCGCGAGGGCGACAAGCTCGCGCTGGCCGCGGCCGACACCATGGCCGACTATCTCGGCCGTGCTCTGGCACTTATCGCCAACGTGGTCGACCCCGAGATGTTCCTGATCGGTGGCGGCGCCTCCGCCTCGGCCGATGTCTACCTCGACAAGGCTCGCGAGTACTTCCAGCGCTACGCGCTCTCTGCCTCGCGCGAGACGCCCATTAAGGTCGCTTCGCTCGGAAACGACGCCGGCATCATCGGTGCCGCCTACGTAGCTCTGCGCGCCGCCGGCAAATAGCTGGTGCAAAGGGGGCAGACTTCGCTCCAACACTTGCCCCAAAATATGCCGTGGCCCTTCCGTCTGCGAAGGCTCGGCATCGGCGTGCTACCATAGCTACGTCCAAGTACACATATCAAGTGGAGGATATCCATGGCAAACGTTCTTGTCTTTGGTCACCAGAACCCCGATAACGACGCCATCATGAGCGCCGTCGTCCTGTCCCAGCTGCTCAACCAGGTTGAGTATGCCGGCAACACCTACGAGGCCTGCGCCCTTGGTCAGCTTCCGGCCGAGTCCGCCAAGCTGCTCGCCGACGCCGGCATCGCCGAGCCCCGCGTGATCGAGTCCGTCGAGGCCGGTCAGCTCGTCGTCCTCACCGACCACAACGAGTCTGCCCAGTCCGTCGCCGGCCTTAAGGACGCCACGGTCTTTGGCGTTGTCGACCATCACCGCATCGGCGATTTCGAGACCGCCGGCCCGCTGCACTACATCTGCCTGCCCTGGGGCTCCAGCTGCACCATCGTCACCAAGCTCGCCGGCGTGCTCGGCGTTGAGCTTTCCGACGTCCAGGCCAAGCTGCTGCTCTCGGCCATGATGACCGATACGCTCATGCTCAAGAGCCCCACCACCACCGCCGTCGACCGCGTCGTCGCCGCCAAGCTCGGCGAGCAGGTGGGCGTCGATCCGGTCAAGTTTGGCATGGAGGTCTTCCTCACCCGTCCGTCCGGCTCCTTCACTGCAGCCGAGATGGTCGGCAACGACATCAAGATGTTCGAGCCCGCTGGCAAGAAGCTGCTCATCGGCCAGTACGAGACCGTCGACAAGACCCGTGCACTCGGCATGATCGACGAGATCCGCGAGGCCATGCGCGCCTACGCCGCCGAGAAGGGTGCCGACGGCATCGTCCTGTGCATCACCGACATCATGGAGGAGGGCTCGCAGGTCCTGCTCGAGGGCGAGACCGAGGCCGCTCAGAAGGGCCTGGGCATTGCCGACGAGCACGACGGCGTCTGGATGCCGGGTGTCCTCTCCCGTAAGAAGCAGGTCGCTGCCCCCATCATGGCCGCCTGCTAGGTTTTTTGACCAAACGCCACGACCGGATCGCGGACGCCCCGCGCTCCGGTCGTTTTTTGTGCACGGTGCCGCGTCGTCTCTTGGACAGGCGTGCCCGTGCCGTTGAGCAAATAATGTTCAACCTGTGGTTCCGCTTTTCGGCCACGCCTGCGTGCTTGTCGTGCAGGGTAGGCTAGATACAAGCGTAATACGTTAGAGCGCGGCGCCGCCACTTGGGCGGGCCGTGCTTTTTTAAGACGGGAGCCATCCCGTGAAAGGAGCCGCCCATGGCAGCACCCGAGCAGCTGTTCAACGTTCGTGAGCGCAAGCGTTTTGAGCGCCACGACATTTGGGAGCGCATCGCCGAGAACGGCACGATTTCCGCCGCCGTCATGGTCTTCGCCGCCATTGCCGCCGTCATTTGCGCCAATACCGATGCCTACGAGGCCATCCATCACTTTTTGGAGACCCCGCTGTATGTGGGTCTGGGCAACCTTACGGCCGGCCTCACCGTCGAGCTTTTCGTCAATGACTTCCTCATGGCGATTTTCTTTTTGTTGGTGGGCATTGAGCTTAAGTACGAGATGACGGTCGGAGAGCTCAAGAATCCACGTCAGGCCATGCTTCCCATGCTGGCGGCCGTGGGCGGCGTCGTCGTTCCCGCCTGCATCTACCTGATCTTTAACCATGCCGGCGCCCGCAACGGTTGGGCCATCCCCATGGCAACCGATATTGCCTTTGCGCTGGGCGTGCTGTCGCTTTTGGGCAATCGCGTGCCCAACGGCGTGCGCGTGTTCTTCTCGACGCTCGCCATCGCCGACGACCTCATCTCCATCGCCGCTATCGCCATCTTCTACGGTCAGAGCCCCAATCCGTTTTGGTTGGGCGCCGCCGCGCTTGTGACCTGCGCACTCGTGTGGCTCAACAAGACGCAGCATTACCGCCTTGCCCCGTATTCGGTACTGGGTCTGCTGTTGTGGTTCTGCATGTTCAAGAGCGGCGTACATGCCACGCTTGCCGGCGTCATCCTGGCCTTCACCATCCCGGCCAAGTGCGGCGTCAAGCTCGATAGTCTCACCGATTGGCTGGGCGAGTGCCTGCCGCTGCTCGATGACCGCTACGACGACGAGGCACACATCCTGGGCCAGCATGACTTTACCGTCTCGACTACCAAGGTCGAGCGCGTCATGCACCGCGTGACCCCGCCGCTCATCCGCATGGAGCGTCTGATCTCCACGCCGGTCAACTTTGTGATCCTGCCGATCTTTGCGTTCGTGAACGCACAGGTTCGCCTAGTGGGCGTGGACATGAGCACGCTGCTCACCGACCCGGTGACGCTCGGCGTGTACTTTGGCATGCTGCTGGGCAAGCCGATCGGTATCTTTGGCATGACGTTTGCCCTGGTTAAGCTTAGGGCCTGCGAGCTGCCGCGCAATGTCAACTGGCACATGATTGCCGGTGTGGGCATTCTGGGCGGTATCGGCTTTACCATGTCGATTCTCATCAGCGGCCTTGCCTTCCCGACGGCCCAGTTTGAGGTTCTGGCTGCCAAGGCCGCCATTCTTGCCCGTTCGGTCACCGCTGCCGTGCTCGGCATGATCTACATGAGCGTGGTCTGCAAGCACCCCGCGCCCAAGAACGAGTAAAAGCTCGAAAAAAGACACCAGAACCGGTTTGGATGCGTTCGAAACTCGGATCCGAGCGCTACTGGCCCCCTGCCAGATACCCCCGTGGTCAAAAAACGCCGTTTGTGAGTACTGTCACAAACGGCGTATCATTTTAGGTGCGGAAAATAATGAACAAATTTATAAGAACTGTACGTTAATGAGTGACCATCGACTTCCAATTTGGCGCTAGCTGACGGTGATTAGGGAGTTTCAAGTCGAGTTTTGCCGATTTCGACCAAGAAACGCTGCTACTAAAAAGGTGACAGTACTCATATTTGCCCTTTTTTGGCCACAAGCCCTAAAACAAGCCTCGCCAGGGTCGGGAAACGGGCCAAATGCCGGCCTCGAGGCTTATTCCACGGTGCCGTAGACGGCGCCCCAGCCGTGGGCGGCCAAGGCGGAGTTGAGCTGGTCACAAAGCGATTGGCGGTCGTAGTAGCCGGGCGGCAAAAGGTTCACGATTTCCATGAGGTCGGGCGCGAGGTCCAAGATCTCGGCCTGCACGATGAGATCCAGGCGGTCGATGGCGCGGCGGTCATAAAACAGTCCGTCGACCAGGCGCTGCAGGTCGCCGAATTCCTCGGCCTGGAACGATCCGTACTCCATAGTGCCTCCTTGGGCGCCCCACGCCGGCATGCGCGGCGATGTCGTAATTCATTGCGATGGACTTAATCTATCACGGCTTCATACCGTTGCGGCAGTGGCGGTCTATACTTAGACGAACTGCAACGTCCCGCTTCGCGAAAGGTCGCACCCATGCAGACGATCTACCAGAAGATGGAAACCACCGAACTCGATGCCGCCATCGAGGCGCTCAAAGCCGAGGTCGCCGAGGTCAAGGTCAAGGGCCTGGCGCTCGACATGGCCCGCGGCAAGCCGTCGCCCTCCCAGGTGGACATCTCTCGACCCATGCTCGATATTCTCAATGCCGACGCCGATCTGCACGACGGCAACGTCGACTGCTCCAACTACGGCTGCTTTGAGGGCATTCCCTCGGCACGCAAGCTGGCAGGGGAGTTCCTAGGCTGCCCCGCCGAGCAGACGCTCGTGCTGGGCTCGTCGAGCCTTTTGATTGAGCATGACATCGCCGGCATGTTCTGGCGCTGCGGTTCGTGCGGCAGCGAGCCCTGGGATGCCTACGAGGCCGCGCACGACGGCAAGAAGGTCAAGTTCCTATGCCCGGTTCCCGGCTACGACCGCCACTTTGGCATTACCGCCGACCTGGGTATCGAGAACGTCCCCGTCGCGATGACCGACAACGGCCCCGACATGGACGAGGTCGAGCGCCTGGTTGCCGCCGACGACTCCATCAAGGGCATCTGGTGCGTGCCCAAGTATTCCAACCCCACGGGCATCACTTTTAGCGAGGACACCGTGCGTCGCCTGGTTGAGATGCCCACGGCCGCGCCCGATTTCCGCATCTTCTGGGACAACGCCTACTGCGTGCACGACCTGTACGACGAGACCGACGAGCTCGCAAACATCTTTGACCTCGCTCGCGCGGCGGGCACCGAGGATCGCGTGGTGGCCTTTGCCTCGACGTCAAAGATCACCTTCCCGGGCGCCGGCATCGGCTTTATCGGTGCGAGCCCCGCGGTTATCGCCGAGTTCTCCAAGCGCCTGAAGGCCGGCCTCATCAGCGCCGACAAGCTCAACCAGCTGCGTCACGTGCGCTTCCTTCCCACCATCGAGGCGGTCAAGGAGCACATGAAAAAGCATGCCGAGTTTTTGCGCCCGCGCTTTGAGGCCGTTGAGCGCAAGCTCACCGAGGGCCTGGGCGACACGGGTTGCGCCACCTGGACGCATCCCCGCGGCGGCTACTTTGTGAGCTTCGATGGTCCCGAGGGTTCGGCCCAAAAGGTCGCCGCGCTCTGCGCCGACTTGGGCGTCAAGCTCACGCCGGCCGGTGCTACCTGGCCCTATGGCAAGGACCCGCGCGACACCAACATCCGCATCGCGCCGAGCTACCCCACGGTCGAGGACCTGGAGGCCGCGCTCGACGTACTGGTGCTGGCCGTTAAGCTCGTCGCTGCCGAGCTCGCGCGTGCCGAGCGCGCCTAACGCGCGGCTTCCCGTACTATCCGCACTCTCGATACGCAAAGGAGCACATACATGGATTTGGGTATTTCCACCAACCCTACGCCGGAGCTCTACACCATCAAGGTGACCGGCGAGATCGATATTTCTAACGCCGACAGCCTGCGTAACGCCATCGACCTGGCGCTCGAGCAGCCCACCGAGGCCGTTGAGCTCGATTTTGCCCAGGTGAGCTACATCGATTCGACGGGCATTGGCGTGCTCGTGGGCGCCGCACACCACGCGGTCGACCACGGCAAGCGCTTTAGCTGCACCAATGTGCAACCTCCGGTGATGCGCGTGGTCCAGCTGTTGGGTGTCGACCAGGAGATTTCGATCACCGCTGCATAATCTTTGTCCCCAAAAGGGCGTGCAGTTTGGCATATGTTTGTGATGCGCTCGGACGTTTTGGCGTCCGGGCGCTATACTTGACCGAATGAATAGACGAGTTCCGGCCGAATGGCGCGGTGCGGGCTCGACTCACATCGAGCCTTGGAGGTATGTGTGTTTGGTATTGGAGAGGGTGAGCTCGCGATCATCGTGGTCTTCGGCTTTTTGCTGTTTGGCCCGGATAAGCTCCCGCAGATGGGCCGCACGATCGGCCGTGCCATCCGTCAGTTCCGCGAGACGCAGGAAAAGATGACGGCCGTTGTTCAGTCCGAGATTATCGATCCGGTAAGCGAGGCCGCGTCGGCGCCGGTCAAGCCCAAGAAGGCCGCTGCGACCGACGACGATTCCGATGCGGACGAGGATGCCGTCGAGACGGCTGCGCCCGCAAAGAAGGAGACCTTTGCCGAGCGCCGTGCCCGCCTTGCCGCCGAGAAGGCTGCGAGCGAGGGTGCCACCGAGGGCGAAGGCGCTGCTGATGAGGCCGAGAGCGCCGAGTCCGCCAAGGCCGAGCCTGCCGCTGCCGTCGCCGAGCCCGAGCCTGCTGCAGAGCCGGAGCCCGAGCCCGAGCCGGCAGAGCCCACGACGGCTGACCTCTACGCCCGTCGTCCCCGTAAGCGCAAGGCTGTCGTCGACCAGCTCGCTCGCGAGCTCGAGGCCGAGGACGACGCCGCTGCCGCCGACGCCCCGAAGGGAGGCGATGAGTAATGCCTATCGGACCTGCGCGTATGCCGCTCTTCGATCACCTGGGAGAGCTCCGTCGCCGTCTGACCATCGTAGTCGTGTCGGTGTTTGCCGCCGCTATCGTGCTGTATTTCGCCACACCCGTGGTGCTCGACATCCTGGAAGACCCCATCCGCTCCTTTGTACCGGACGGTAAGTTCTACATCACCACTACGCTCGGCGGCTTTGGCCTGCGCTTTTCGCTGGCCATCAAGATGGCCGTTGTCATGTGCACGCCCATGATCATCTGGCAGATTCTGGCATTTTTCCTGCCGGCGCTTCGCCCCAACGAGCGCAAGTGGGTCGTGCCCACGGTGCTCGCCTCGACGGTGCTGTTCTTCCTGGGCGCCATTTTCTGCTACTTCATCATCATTCCTGCGGGCTTTGAGTGGCTCATCGGCGAAACCTCGGCCGTCGCTACGGCGCTGCCCGATCTGGAGAACTACGTCAACATGGAGCTGCTCTTTATGATCGGCTTTGGCGTGGCGTTTGAGCTGCCGCTCATCATCTTCTACCTGTCCGTCTTCCACATCGTGTCCTACGCTGCTTTCCGCGGTGCCTGGCGTTACGTATACGTTGGCCTGCTTGTGGGCTCGGCTGTGATTACGCCTGACGGCTCGCCCGTTACGCTCGGCCTCATGTATGGCGCCCTGCTCTCGCTTTACGAGATTTCGCTTGCCATCGCCCGTGTGGTCATTACCGCGCGCGAGGGCAAGGAGGGCTTGTTCGTGAGTCGTCTGGACCTGTTCTCGGACGACGAGGACGACGAGGAGTAAATCGGTATGCACGAGGTTGGCATTGTCAACGGCATACTCGATACAGTGATTCGCGCGGCGCGTGGGGCGGGGGCCTCGCGCGCCGTTTTGGTAACGCTGCGTATCGGGGATATGACCGAGGTCGTGCGCGAGGCGCTCGACTTTGCCTGGGAGACGTTTCGCGACGAGGACCCGCTCACGCGCGGCTGCGAGCTTGCCGTGGAGGAGGTCCATCCACAAAGCGAGTGCCTGGACTGCGGCGAGGTCTTTGAGCACGACCGTTTCCATTGCCGTTGTCCCCAATGTGGCGGTGCCAACGTGCGTCTGCTGCATGGCCGCGAACTCGACATCGCAAGTATCGAGATCGAGACCCCCGACGATTAGCACGCTCGCCATCTAGCGATGGGGTATAAAAGGGCCAAAGTAAGGAGCGCTAAGTATGGCCGAGAAAACGATTGATATCGCGTCGCCGATTCTGTCGCGCAACGAGCGCCTGGCAGATCAGCTGCGTCAGCGGTTTGAGCAGACGAACACCTACGTGATCAATGTGCTGTCGAGCCCTGGCTCGGGTAAGACCACCACGATTCTGGGCACCAACGAGCGCCTGCGTGACAAAGCCAGCCTGCGCTGTGCCGTTATCGAGGGCGATATCGCCTCGGATGTCGACGCCATCACCATGAAGGAAGCCGGCATGCCCGCCATCCAGATCAACACGGGCGGCCTGTGCCACCTCGAGGGCAACATGATCATGGAGGCCGTCGACGCCTTCGACCAGGCCGTCGGTCTGGAGAACATCGACGTCATCTTTATCGAAAATGTGGGTAACCTGGTCTGCCCGGTCGACTTTGACCTGGGCGAGAACCTGTCCATCATGATCCTCTCGGTGCCCGAGGGCGACGACAAGCCCATCAAGTACCCGGGCATCTTCCAGCACGCCGGCGCGCAGCTGCTCAATAAGGTCGACGTGGCCCCGGCTTTCGATTTTGACATGGATAGGTATACTAAGACACTCGATGACCTCAATCCGCAGGCGCCGCGGTTTGCCGTGAGCGCGCGCAAGGGCGAGGGCATGGATGCCTGGTGCGATTGGCTCATCGGGCAGATTGAGCAAGCAAGGGCGTAAGTCGGCCGCCAAGAGGGCGGGCGCAGCCGCAGACACACGAGATAGGAGCCTCTTTTGAAGCTCATCATCGCTGAGAAAAACGACGCCGCGCGTCAGATCGCCGAGCGTCTGTCCACGGGCAAGCCCAAAAAGGACAAGGTGTACAACACCGCCATCTACCGTTTTGAGTGGAAGGGCGAGGAGTGCGTGACGATCGGCCTTGCCGGTCACATCCTGGCACCCGATTTTTGCGACAGTGTGCTGTTCGATAAAAAGTTGGGCTGGTATTCGGTCACGGAGGACGGCGAAATGCTGCCGGCCGATATGCCCGATGGCCTGGCCCGCCCGCCGTACGACACCAAGCGCAAGCCGTTCCTTGCTGATGGCATTTCCATCAAGGGCTGGAAGCTCGAGAGCCTGCCCTATCTCACCTGGGCGCCCGTCATTAAGCTTCCGGCCGAGAAAGAGCTCATCCGCTCGCTTAAGAACCTCGCCAAAAAGTCCGACAGCGTCATCATCGCCACGGACTTCGATCGCGAGGGCGAGCTGATCGGTTCGGACGCCCTCAACAAGGTGCGCGAGGTGGCGCCCGACTTGCCGGTCGCCCGCGCCCAGTATTCTTCGTTTACCAAGGCCGAGATCACGCAGGCCTTCGATAACCTTGTCTCGCTCGACCAGAACCTGGCCGACGCCGGCGAGAGCCGTCAGCACATCGACCTCATTTGGGGTGCGGTGCTCACGCGCTACCTGACGCTCGCCAAGTTTGGCGGCTTTGGCAACGTGCGTTCCGCCGGCCGCGTGCAGACGCCGACGCTTGCCCTGGTGGTCGAGCGCGAGCGCGAGCGCATGGCGTTTGTGCCCGAGGACTATTGGCAGATTCGCGGCATGGGCGCCGCGCAAGGCGCTGCCGAGGACGATCGCTTTAAGATCGCGCACAAGACGGCGCGCTTTACCGACAAGGATGCTGCCGAGACGGCGTACGGTCACGTTGACGGCGCTACGACGGCAACCGTCGCCGCGGTGACCAAGCGCTCGCGTAAGCAGCAGCCGCCCACGCCGTTTGCGACGACCTCGCTGCAGGCTGCCGCCGCGGCCGAGGGCATCTCACCTGCGCGTACCATGCGCATCGCCGAGTCCCTCTACATGGCCGGTCTCATCAGCTACCCGCGTGTCGACAACACCGTGTATCCCGCGACGCTCGATCTGGGCGCCGTGGTGAGCGACCTGGCAAAGATCAACCCGGCGCTGGCGCCCGTGTGCAAAAAGGTGCTCGCCGGCCCCATGAAGCCCACGCGCGGCAAGGTCGAGACCACCGACCATCCGCCTATCTACCCCACGGGCGAGGGCGATCCGTCCACGCTCGACGGCGGCCAGCGCAAACTCTATGACCTCATCGCCCGTCGCTTCCTGGCAACGCTCATGGGGCCCGCGACCATCGAGAACACCAAGCTCGAGCTCGATGTCAACGGCGAGCCGTTCGTGGCTTCGGGCGACGTGCTCGTGACCCCGGGCTTCCGCGAGGCATATCCGTACGGCCTCAAGCGCGACGAGCAGATGCCGCCGCTTGAGCAGGGCGACACGGTCGACGTGTTCGACATTAAGCTCGAGGCCAAGCAGACCGAGCCGCCCGCGCGCTACAGCCAGGGCAAGCTCGTGCAGGAGATGGAAAAGCGCGGCCTGGGTACCAAGTCCACGCGTGCGAGCATCATCGAGCGCCTGTATGCCGTGCGCTATCTCAAAAATGATCCCGTTGAGCCGAGCCAGCTGGGCATCGCCATCATCGACGCGCTGACGCAATTTGCCCCGCGCATCACGAGCCCCGATATGACCAGCGAGCTCGACGGCGACATGACTCGCGTCGAGCGCGGCGAGGACACCGAAGAGCATGTCGTGACGCACTCGCGCGCGCTGCTGGCCGGCGTGCTCGACGAGCTGCTCAAGCACACGCAGGAGCTGGGCGACGCCATCAGCGACGCCGTCACGGCCGATGCGCGCGTGGGCGCCTGCCCCAAGTGCGGCAAGGACCTGGTTATGAAGACGAGCGCCAAGACCCGCGGCAGCTTCATTGGCTGCATGGGCTGGCCCGACTGCGACGTGACCTATCCGGTGCCGAGCGGCGTCAAGGTGAGCCCGCTCGAGGGCGAGGCCGCCGTGTGCCCCGAATGCGGTGCGCCGCGCATTAAGTGTCAGCCGTTCCGCCAGAAGGCCTTCGAGATTTGCGTGAACCCCACGTGCCCCACCAACTACGAGCCTGACCTTAAAGTGGGCGAGTGCAAGGTGTGTGCCGAGGCAGGACGCCATGGCGACCTGATCGCGCACAAGAGCGAGAAGAGCGGCAAGCGCTTTATCCGCTGCACCAACTACGATGACTGCGGCGTGAGCTATCCGCTGCCGGCGCGCGGCAAGCTCGAGGCGACGGGCGAGACCTGCCCCGAGTGCGGCGCCCCCATCGTGGTGGTCAACACGGCGCGCGGTCCGTGGCGTATCTGCGTGAACATGGACTGCCCGACCAAGGAGAAGAAGCCCGCCCGCGGCCGCAAGACCGCGACTAAGGCGAGCACGGCAAAGAAGACGACGGCTAAGAAAGCCACTGCCGCCAAGAAGACGACCGCGAAGAAGTCGACTGCCAAGAAAGCAGCCGCCGACAAGTAACGGCGCAGTCGAAACATTGCCCAAAAAAACGAGCGAGGACCCCGCGATCCTCGCTCGTTTTTTTGACCGGCAGTTAGGGACGTTCCTTTTCTGCCGGCAGTTTAGGAACGTCCCTAACTGCCGGCTCGGGAACGACAAAGCGCTAGTTCACCTCGACGGGCTTGGCGCCGGGATAGCGCTCCTCAAAGTCTAGGCGGTACTTATTGTCATTGGTGCCCGCCACGTTGTCGCGCGACAGCGGCGCCACGATCTCATTCTTGTGGTCCGCAGGCTTGGCGTATTTCAGGCTGATCTCCCAGGCATCACAGATTGCGTCAATGCGGTGATCCAGGTCGTCGTACAGGGCGATGATATCCTTCCAGGAGCTGTAGTTCTTGGAGCTCGTCGGGACGTCCAGGTCCTCGACGATGTCGTAATACTGCTCGATGGTGTCCTCCGTGCGCTCGGCGACGTCGGCGAGATTTTGACGGGTGGTTCGATCCTCTTCCAGATAGTTGCCGTTGAAGTTCTGCGCGCAGCCACGGACCTGGCTGTCGAGATCTTCGAGCAGGTCGTAGTATTCGCTCAGGCGACGGTAGAGGTTCTGCTCGGAGAGCGTTGCTTCGCCGCCATCCTCGTCGTCATCGTCATCATCGTCGTACAGGCTGTTGGGATTGCCGAGAGGCTTTAGGTCATCGTCGTCGACGTCATGGTGCAGCTTAGCTACCTCGGCAGTCGTCTGCGTGGCGGCGTTGTCGAACGGTCTGATCGCAAAGAAGATGACCAGGGCGATGATGATCGCCACCAGCACAACGATAACGGCGATAAGCGGCCCGGTGCCGCTCTTTTTGGGAGCGGGGGTCTGTGGCGAAGCGGGCGCGTATGCGGGAGCCGGCTGCTGTTGGGGGGAGCCGCTCCCGCCGGGGGAAATGTGGCG
>UQNB01000049.1 GCA_900542235.1 uncultured Collinsella sp. | reverse complement strand
TCCTGCTTTCTACGGCCAGGGAAGCGGCCCTTACACCAACATTCGGCACGCGATCAGTTGAGACACGAAGGTTTTCGCAGGAAAACGGATGCGATTCAAGATTGACGGGGACAAAAGGACGCGTTTTCCTCCATCCCCAAGGAAGCAATCGATAGCGCTCGCCAGAAAACTAGCCCATCTACTACGTTTGACTCGATACCCCCGACCATAGCCGCTTTTCATGAAAAATCGGAGGCGTTCTACCTGCGATTTTCATTTCGCATTACTTGCCGTGGTCGAGGGTTGCCACCTAAACGTAGTAGATGGGCCCATTTCGTGGCAGGCGGGTCACGTGACAGCCCTCGCAAGGCCAAAATGATCCGTTTCCCTCTGTCCACGGGGCTCAAGAGCCGTTACGGATATGGCGCCATTTCAAAACTATGCCGGATTACGGGGCTAAAGCCGAGGCCCTCATCCATACCTTCATTTTTTGAAAAACGGCAGGCTATCTACCTGCGGTTTTGTTTTTGCGATTTTCTATATGGTCGGAGGTTCGCTATCCAGCCCCGTAATCCGGCATAGTTTTGTTCGCGGCGGCACAACCGCGCGCTTAAGCGCGGGGCCGGTGGGGCATTTTTGCCCCACCGGCCCCTATTCCAGCTCTGTTCTAGCGCCATTCCGGCTTGGTTTCTACCGTGGGAGTCTTGTCCGCTGCGACTGGGGTGCGGGCGGTGTCCATAGTCAGACAGTGCTTGGGGCAGCTCTCGATGCACTCACCGCACACCACGCAGGCATACGGGTCGATCGACCACGTTCCACCCTTGCGATCGACTGCGAGCGCGCCCGCCGGACAGCGACGCGCACACATGCCGCAGCAGATGCACGCGTCCATGTCGTTGACGATATGCCCGCGCAAGCGCTCGGGTGCCACGAGCTTCTCCTGCGGATAGCACACCGTTACCGGCTGCTTGACCATAGAGCCCAAGGCCGTCTTGGCAAATGTCAGCAAACTCATGCCGCGCCTACCTTTCCGTGCAGCTAATGCAGGGGTCGATGGTCAGGATAATCATGGGCACGTTGGCAAGGAGCACGCCCTGCAGCGCATGTGTCAGACCCGCCAGGTTCTGCGACGTCGGCGTGCGCACGCGGAAGCGGTCCAGGTTCTTGGTGCCGTTACCGCGCACATAGTAATACGCCTCGCCGCGCGGCTGCTCAATCACAACCTCGCCGCGCGCACCGTCGGCCGGCGTGAGCTTGGTGCGCCCGCCGATTCCGTCGTGCGGAATCTTGCCCACAAGCTCCTTGATGATGTCCATGGCCTGCGTGACCTCGGCACAACGCACCTGGCAGCGGGCATAGCAGTCGCCGTCGGTCGCCACGATGGGCTCGAACGCGGCCAGGTCCGCATAAGCACCGTCACCGAACATGCGCACGTCGTAGCCCACGCCCGAGGCGCGCCCAAACGGGCCGACCATCGACAGATCCAGCGCGTCCTTCTTGCTGATCACGCCCACGCCATGCAGGCGCTCGCCGCAGCTATTGTCGTCCAAAAACGTATGCACCAGGGCCTCGTAGTCGGGGCGCATGGCGTCAAGCGTCTGGACAATACCCGCCAGCTCGGAGTCCTCAATGTCGTGCTTAAGGCCGCCGATCTCGTTAATCGACAGAATCACGCGCCCGCCGCAAGTACTCTCAAAGATCTTGAGAATCTGCTCGCGCAGGGTCCACGAACGATAGAACAGCGCCTCGAAGCCAAAGGCATCGGCGAGCAGGCCCAGCCACAGCAGGTGCGAGTGAATGCGCGAAAGCTCGTGCAAAATGGTACGGATATACTGCACGCGGCCAGGCACCTCGATGTCGAGCATGCGCTCGCAGGCGCTGGCATAGCCGCAGCTGTGGCCCACGGCGCAGATGCCGCAGACGCGCTCGGCGATGTAGCCAAACTGGTGCATGTCGCGCTTTTCGGTGAGCTTCTCGAGTCCGCGGTGCACAAAGCCGATCTGCGGAATTGCCTCGATAACGCGGTCGTCATCAATCACCAGGTCCAGATGAAGCGGCTCGGGCAGCACCGGGTGCTGCGGGCCAAACGGAATAACGGAGCGATGTGCCATGGACCTTACGCCTCCTTTTTCTGCTTGTCGCGGGCGGCCTTGGCGGCAAGCGCCGCGCGGACCTTGGCCGCTTTCTCAGGATCCATGGCGGCGAGCTTTGCCTCCATCTCAGCGGCCTTGAGCGCGGCCTTCGCAACAGCTTCGTCATGCTGAGCATCGGAGCCGGCAGCCGCAGCGGGCTGGGCGGCAGCAACGCTCGCAGCATCGCCGGCACCTGCGGCGCCCTCCCCCGCAGCAGCAGCGGCGGCCTTTTCGGCTGCGGCCTTGCGCGCCTTGGCCTCGGCGGCCGCGCGGACCTTCATGGCCTTCTCGCGCGCGGCCTTCACCTCGGGCGTGATAACGCTCATGGGCTCGGCAGTCGAAACCTGGTAGAAAAAGCCCTTAAAGTCGATCTGCATATCGGTAATGGCAAGACCAAACAGGTCGTGGGCCTCATTTTCAAACGGGAACACCGCGGGGTAATACGAGCTGATGGACGGAATCTCCTGGTACTGGTCGATGCCCTCAACCACCAGATTCTCGATCGCATAGCTGCCGTCCTGCGCAATATGTTCCTGAGCAGCGTGAACGTTGATAAACGTATAGACCAAGCGATACGAGCCGTCGTCGACGTTGCGCTCGGCGTGCATTTGCACAAAGCGCGCACCGACGCCCTTGAGCGCCTGGACATGCGACAGGAGCTCGTCGATCCCAACGGTGGTATAGATAGCCTTTTGCATTACTCGGCCTCCTTTGCAGCGACGGACGCGGCGGGCGTCCCAGCAGGTGCGTCGCCAGCGGCGGGCGCGTCGCCGGCCTCAGCCGCGGCCACAAACCCGTCCTCGCCCAGCTCAACGCCACCGTCCCAGGTGGCGGCGCCGCCCACGGTGAGCGGATCGCCGCCGGCGCGCATCACGGCCTCCTTCTGGTCCAAGATGCCGCACGCCTCCACGATGGCATCGATCACCGTCTCGGGGCGAATGGCGCACCCGGGCGCGTACACATCCACGGGAATCGCGCGGTCCACGCCGCCGATCACGTTGTAGGCATCGCGGAACACGCCGCCCGAGCACGCGCAGATGCCGCACGCCACCACGCACTTGGGCTCGAGCATCTGGTTGTAAATCTGACGCACGACGGGCAGGTTCTGGGCATTGACCGACCCCGTCACCAAAAAGATGTCCGCATGCTTGGGGTTGCCGGTGTTGACCACGCCAAAGCGCTCCGCATCGAACAGTGGGGTAAGCGAGGCCAGCACCTCGATATCGCATCCGTTGCAGCTCGAGCCGTCGTAATGAATAACCCACGGTGAGCGCGACATTTTATGATCCATGGATGCCGCCTCCTAAATAAACACGTCGACGAGGATGGGCATAAGGTTGAGCAGGCCAAACACCAGCGCCACGCCCCAGCCGAGCTTAAAGCAGCTGCGCCAGGTGCTGCGTGCGAAGGTGTTGTCGATCAGCACCTCGACAAAATACGTCGCGGCCATCACGACCAGGGCTACGACCCAGCTCACCGGGTTGTCCCAAACAAAGAACATGCCCACCCACATCAAAAACAGCACGGTCTCGCACCAGTGCATAAGGGTCATCTTGGCCAGCGTGCCGCCGCTCATCTCGGTGGCGACGCCCTGGACAATCTCCTGATGCGCGTGATGCGAGTACGAAAGGTCAAACGGCGACTTACGCAGCTTGATGGTGAGCACCGCGAGCAGCGCAAGGAAAATGGGCGCGCTGTACACGATGATGGGCGCCGACCGCCCCGTCACGGCGATGGAATCAAAGCTGTCGGTGGCAAGGTAGAGGCCCACGCTCATCAGCAGAACGGCGGGCTCGTAACTCATAACCTGCAGCAGCTCGCGATCGGCACCAACCTGGGCAAACGGGCTTTGCGTCGAGGCGGACGCCAGCACCACAAAGATCGCGGCGAGCGTAACCATAAAAGCGCACAGCAGCGTGTTGGAACCCGACACAAAGATGCCGCCGCCCACGACGGTAAAGATGAGCGCGCACGCCATGTAAGTATCGTCCATGGTGTTTACGCTGGCAGGGGCCTTGCGCAGCAGCTTGGCAACGTCGTAGAAGGGCTGCAGCAGGCGCGGGCCCACGCGGCCCTGCATGCGGGCCGAAAGCTTACGGTCAAGGCCGTCAATCAGGCCGCCCACAAGCGGCGCCAGCAAGGCAAACGCCACGGTGCCCATAAAGATGCCCACGACACCCGAACCTTCAAAGTACTTACCGCGCAACACCGAGGGCGCGCTCATGGCAAGTCTCTCGGGCCCAATCCACGCACAACACAGCAGCGCAAACAAGATAATGCTGCAGCACACGACGCTACCCGCGGGACCAATACGCTTCTCGCCAAGGGCGTCCACCGAGTACCAATTGCGCTTTTCGGCCTTCACCTCGCGTCCCATCGAGCCGCGGAAATGGCGGTAATTGTCGGTTCCCACACCCGAAAGATATACGTTTACGTGCGGTTTGTTGCTCACGCGGAATGAAGTCAGCAGCACCACGGCGATAAAAGCCACGATAACCACCATCAGATACATGGCATCCTTGCCAATAACGTACGGCACGCGGCCAAACACCATGGCCAAGTAAGGCGACACCAGACCGCTCGAGATAACCGGGAACGCCACGCAGCACAGAATCAGCAGCGCGGCGATGGTGTTGAGGGCCATCCATTCGGTCTTATGGACATTGACCTCAACGTTTTGAGCCGTGGGGTCGACGCCCGAAAGCTTGGCAAGCCACTTGCCCCAGAAGAAGAACGTCGCGGCCGAGCCAAAGGCAAGCACCATGATCATGAGCACGTTGCCGGTCTGGGCAAACGCCACCAGGGCGCCCCACTTGGACACGAGCATGCCAAACGGCGCCACAAACATGCCCATGATACCCAGCATCATCAGGCGCGTCAGGTGCGGCATGCGGCTGAACATACCGTCCATGTCCTCGATATCGCGGCTGCCGATATGATGCTCGGCCGTGCCCACGCACAGGAACAGCAGCGACTTTGCCACCGTGTGGAACAGGATCAGGAAGATGGCGGCCCACACGGCCTCGGGCGCGCCGACGCCCAGGCAGGCACTGATGAGGCCCAGGTTGGAGATGGTGGAGTACGCGAGGACGCGTTTGGCGTTGCTCTGCGAGATGGCCATGAGGGCAGCGAGCAAAAACGTGATGGCACCCACGCTCGTGACCATAAAGCCGGTCACGGGATAGATGGCATAGAGCGGGCTGAGCTTGACCATCAGGAACACGCCGGCTTTGACCATGGTTGACGAGTGCAGCAGGGCACTCGTGGGCGTGGGGGCAACCATGGCACCCAATAGCCAAGTGTGGAACGGCATCTGTGCGGCCTTGGTGAGCGCGGCAAGCGACAGCAACAGGACCGGCATCACCAGCAGCGCGGATTGCGCGGTTCCGGCGCTGGAAAGCTCGATCATGCCCGAGATGGTCAGCGGCATGCCGTTAACGTGCAGGTACATGAGTCCGGCCAAAAACGCGATGCCGCCCAGCATGTTGAGGATGATCTGCGTGAAAGCGTTTTTTATGGCCTCGGGCGTGCGCGTGTAGCCAATCATGAGGAACGAGCACACGGTGGTGATTTCCCAGCCACAGAACAGCCACTCAAGGTTGTCGCTTGTCACGATGACGAACATGGCCGAGAGGAACAGGAACATAAGCGCCAGGAACTGCGGGCGTCGGTCGGGCGCCGCCTGCCCGCGCAGCGCTGCCTCGTGCTCGTCGTGGGCCTGGAAGTCCTTCATGTAGCCCAGGGCGTACACGCAGATAAGGCTGCCGACAATGCCGACGGCAAGCACCATGATCACACTCATGTAATCCAGGTAGAGCGGCGTGGCGGTGACAACCTCGGCCGCGGGCAGCGTCATGGCAGCGAAGGCAACCGAACCCACCAGCTGCACCACGCCGAGCACCGTGGTGAGCGTGCTCTTATATTTACGCGCGTTGTACAGGATGACGGCGCACAGGATCACGTCGATGACGGAGCTGATGATCGAGAGCACATGCGAGGTGCCGGGGGCAACCTCGAAGCTCTGCGGGCCCGTGCCAAAAAACATGACGGCGACTACAACCGTCACCGCCATAATGATGCCAGAGCCTACAAGCCCTACCGCATCGCGGGCGCGGTCACCGCGCGCGAGCAGCATGCCCAGCGCCGGTACCAGCGGAAACAGGGTAAGGAAATACAGTAGCGTCATACCATCACTCCCCCATGCAAAAACGCTGCAATTGTTTAACGTTATAGCTCAGTTGAGGAGTAGCGGCGGCGGGTTTTCGGTCAACTGGGGAGTTTTAGGCGTACGGGGTAACGAGTCTGTCCGCTTTGGAGCAGAGAGGCGACGCTCCCCCTATCGCGGCGGCGGGCGCACGGGCCACTGCGCGCGGTTTATTAACCACTTTGGAGGATGTTCCAGTAGGCTCACGACGGTCCAAAAAGTTGGCGCGGCAAGAAAAATGCGCCCCTGTGGGCGCACCATCCCGTTCGCTATTCCGCCTTTTTAACGCGCGGCTTGCGACCGCGCGGCTTATCAACCAGCGCGGACTCACCGCTCTCGCGATACTGGCGGCACCAAGCCTTGACCGAAGACTCGCTGGGAATCTTGTGCTTGATCATGGCCTCGCGAACCGTTAAGCCGTTTTCCAAGCGGTCCTTGACCACGGCGAGCTTAACTTCGTACGAATAGGTGTGATGATGCGAACCGGCGTTGAGAACGGCGTCGGCACCGCCTACGGCATACGCGCGGGCCCACTGACGAGCCGTGGCCTGGGGAATGCCAAGCTCCGCGGCGAGGGCGCGATGACCGACCCCCTCTTGGAGGATCTCGACGGCGCGCTGCCTAACCTCGGGCGCATGCGTGCGAGTCCTAGTTGCTTCCGACATACCTGCCACTTCTTAGCCTTAACCGTTAATCTGCTTTCTTACGTGCATGTTAGATAGTAGCATTTTGCTGTTTGCGCGTAGCAGTTAATTAAAATAGACGCGGCGTTATCTGGGCATTTGGCACCAATTTACGACATTTCTTTATCGATTATTTACGCTGGTAGCTGACTCGCAGCCAATCGTCATTCGCCTGTCAACAAAATTGACATCTCTTTATGTCCTTTGGCATAGAGGATATAGTTATTAACCCCTCCCCCAATAATTTTGAGCAATCGGCAAGGCAGTAGACGTCCTTACTCCTCATGATTACCGCGCATTGCCATCCACCGGAGCAAAACAAAAAGGGCGGGGCCTGCTGCGCTTGCAGGCCCCGCACCGGTTGACACCCGACGGGACACAGCCGGGCGAGGCGGATCCGTGCTACCGCCCCGCCTGGCCGCGATGTTCAACTACAGCTCGTTGGCCGCGTGATACGCCGTGCGAATGGCGCTCGCAATGTCGGCGGTGCGCTCGCCCGAGCAGTCGCCCACGCAGGTCACGGGCACCGTCACGCCATCCAGGTCAAACGCGTTGGCCTTGGAGCCCACGGCCATCACCACGTAATCGCAGGCGATCTTCACCGGCTCCTCGGGGCCGTCCTCGGTGGTGTGCACGGCCTCCACGCCCTCGTCGGTAACGGCGGTCAGGCGGGTCTTAACGTGCTGTTCCACGTTGTGGGCGGCGAAGTCGCTCATGATCAGCGGCAGAATGGTCTCGGACTCGCCCGCGGCAATCTTGTCGAGCATCTCGACGATCGCCACCTCGCAGCCGTGCTGCAGCAGGTACTCGGCAGTCTCGGTGCCCACCAGGCCACCGCCAATGACGGCGACGCGCCCGCTGAGCTCCACCTTGCCGGCCAGCACGTCCCAGCTCGAGACGACCTTGTCCGAGTCGGCACCCGGAACGGGGATGACCACGTCGTGTGCGCCCACGGCCACAATCGCGGCGTCGGCGGCGTTGAGATCCTCGGCCGTAGCGGCATGGTTGAGCTCGACCTTCACGCCCAGGCCGGGCAGAATCTTCTCGTAGTACTCGACCGAGCGCATGATCTCGTCCTTGCGCGGAGGCGCGGCTGCCAGCACAATCTGGCCGCCCAAGTGATCGCTCGCCTCATAGACGGTCACGTCGTAGCCGCGCTTGGCCGCCACGCGCGCGGCCTCCAAGCCGGCAATACCGCCGCCCACCACGGCGACCTTCTTGTCGCCCTCGCCCGGCTTGATGGCGATGGTCGCCTCGTCGCCGTTCTCGGCATTGAGCACGCACGAGATGTACTTGCGGTTTTGAATCGCGTCGACGCAGCCCTTGTTGCAATTGAGGCACTCGCGAATGGGCTCACCCGTGGCGGCCTTCAGCGCAATGTCGGGGTCGCACATGAGCGAGCGGCCGTACGCGATGATATCGGCCGAACCGTCTTCCAGAATCTTCTCGCCGGCCTCGACCGAAACAACACGGCCGACAGTGGCCACCGGCACGGAGACCAGGGCCTTGACGCGCTCGGCCACGGGCAGCGTCCAGTTGTAGGGCATGGCGCCCATAGGCGGAATGGTGTCGCCCATGTTGCCGGTATGGTTGGCCTGTGCAACCTGGATCATGTCGATGCCGGCGCCCTCGAGCAGCTTGGCAAACTCGCAGGCCTCATCGGGCTGCAGGCCGCCCTTGCCGCGCGGCGTGCCGTCGGGGTTCTCCATGATCACGGGGAGCTTGTACTCCACCATCAGCTGCGGCGCGGCTTCCTTAATGGCGGCGACAACCTCGAGCGCATAGCGAACGCGGTTCTCGAACGAGCCACCGTACTCGTCGGTGCGCTGGTTGAGGATGGCCGAGCACAGCGAACCCACCAGACGGTCGCCGTGAACCTCGATGGCGTCGATGCCGGCCTGCTGCGCGCGGGCGGCCGAGGCAGCGATGGCCTCCTTGATCTGGGTGAGCTGCTCTACGCTCGCCTCGTTCACAAAGTGCTGCATGTCGTGGTGCAGCTTGGCGTAGGCCTGCTTGCGGATCTCGTTGGACTCGGCCATCTTGGCGGCAAAGGTCTCCTCGTCGCCGGCGGCCTTGGCCTCCTGCGCAGCCTTGGCGGCGGCCATGGAACCCATGACCATGCGGCCGACGCCGGGCACGTCGTACTCGGGGTGGAACAGCTGCAGCGCGACCTTGGCGCCGTGCTTGTGAACGGCGTCGGCCAGCGCCTTAAACGTGGGGATCTGAGCGTCGGTCGCCAGCTTGGGCGTGGGGCTTGCGGTCATGACGGGAGCAACGTCGCCGATGACGATGTAGCTCACGCCGCCACGGGCCAGGCGCTCGTAAAAAGCCAGGCTGCGCTCGCCAATGGAGCCGTCGCGCTCCTCGTAGCCGGTGGTCAGCGGCGGAAACATAATGCGGTTTTTGAGCTCAAGGGGGCCAACCGTAATGGGCTGAAGCAGCTTGGATGCAGGTGCGGTCATGGACATTCCTCTCTTGTAGGCGCGGCGGCGATGATGCCGCGTAGTTGTCTAGAGGATATGGCATGGGGGCACAGCGGCACAACGGAAATCGGCGAATATCAGGTGGCGGCGGGTGGATGGGGATGGGCGGGGCGGCCCGTCGGTTTGTCTCAATCTATAACAGTTACGCGGCAAAACCGGGTCTTACTGTTACAGATCGAGACATTCCTCTCGACCCATCCTCAACAATCTAGATCTGTAACAGCTAGGCCCACTTTTGACCCCTACCTGTTACAGATCGAGATAATAGAAACCATCCCAACAAAATGTCTCGATCTGTAACACCTATCGACCAAAACCGGCCCAGGCGTTACAGATCGAGACAAACCAAACCGTACTTCCGAATAATCTTGATCTGTAACAATTAGACGACAAAAATCACTCCTCGTGTTACAGATTTAGACAAACGGAGGCTGGCGCGCTGGTTTGTCTCGATTTGTAACGGCTAGACGTCCAAATCGGGTCCATCTGTTACAGATCAAGATATTGTTTGAGAAACTGTAGACCGTATCGAAAGATGGTCCTTGGATAATAAAAAAGCTCGCCGGCTAGGCCGACGAGCTGCAAGTTCTTGGTCGCGGGGGCAGGATTTGAACCTACGACCTCCGGGTTATGAGCCCGGCGAGCTACCAGACTGCTCCACCCCGCAATGTCTGGGCGCCTCATGTGCGCAAGAAAGAATATTACGCGGGAGTTCGGTAAACGGCAAGGAAAATCTCATAGAGCATAATTCCTTCATATTTATAACCCCTCAGCCCCTATCACCGTAAACGAATCGCGGCCGAGCGCCGTCGACGGCACGTATACAATGGTGCGCGTCCTTTTACGCCGACACCTGGAGTAGACATGCTGCTCGCTATCGATATGGGAAACACGCAGACGGCCATGGGCCTGTTTGACGGAGACGAGCTGGTGCAGTCATGGCGCATGCCCACCGACCGCTCTTATACCGCCGACGAGATTCATGTGCGCCTGATGGGTTTCTTTAAGATGTACGGCCTTTCGCTCGATGCGGTCGACGCGATCGCCTTTGCCGGCGTGGTGCCGCAGCTCTCGCGCGAGTGGCACGCCGTGGCCGACCGCATTGCCGCGGGCGCCATCGTCATTGGGCCGCAGACGGCCGCGGTGACCAAGCTGCGCGCGGCGCGTCCCCAGGCCGTAGGCGCCGATCGCGTCGCTAACGCCGTTGCGGCCGAAACTTTCTACGGCGCGCCGGCAATCGTGGTGGACTTTGGCACCGCGACCAATATCGACGTCATCGATGAGGACGGTTATTACATTGGTGGAGCGATTGCGCCGGGCATCCGCATTTCGATGGACGCGCTCGCCGCCCGAGCCGCCAAGCTCGCCAGCGTTCCGCTCGAGGCGCCCGAGCACGCCATCGGCCGCGATACCGAGGAGTGCATCAAGGTCGGCGCCGTAACGGGCGCCGCCGCCATGGCTGAGGGCCTGGTCGCGCGCATGAAGCGCGAGCTGGGCCGCGAGGATGCCACCGTTATCGCCACGGGCGGCCTCGCCAGCATCGTCGCCGGTTCGACCGATGCCTTCGACGTGGTCGACGGACAACTCACCATCAAGGGCATCTGCGAAATCTACCGCCGCATGCAGGAGCTGGGGTAGGTCGGAGGCGTAAGCCGAGCGCGAGCCGCGGACCAGACAGCACGGAAGCCCTATTCCTCAAAACTGAAAAATTTTCAATTTTGAGGAATAGGGCCTTCTGCTAGGCCTCGTCGCACAGCCACCTCGCCAGGTCCACGATCTGCACCCCATTGCGGTCCGTGGCTTCGTGATGCGTGCGGGCGAGGATTATCTTGGGATACGCGTCGCCAATGCTCAGCAGTGGTGAAATCTCGCGTTCAAATGTCTTATCCGAGCTGATGTCGTCGCTCACCTGAATGTAGAGCTTCTCGCTTCGCTTGATTGCTACAAAGTCTATTTCCTTTTTATAGAGTACGCCGACGTATACCTCATATCCGCGGCGCAGCAGCTCGATGGCCACCATGTTCTCGTACACGCGACCCCAGTCCATATCGCGTGTACCGAGCAGTGCGTATTTGAACGCGTGGTCTGCCAGGTAATACTTCTCGCCGCTCTTAAGGTATTTCTTGCCGCGAATGTCATATCGACGAACTTTATAGAAGGCAAATGCATCGCACAGGTACCCCATGTACGCACCGACCGTCTTGTTCGTTATCTTTAGCCCATCCGCATTTAATGCATCAGTAATGTTGCGTGCCGACGTAATGTTGGAAACGTTGTCCATCATGTAATCGGCAATGCGCAGCAGCGCCGATTCGTTTCTCACGTTATGCCGCTGCACGATATCTCTCACAATGAGCGTCTTGAAGACGTTGGAGAGATATTGATAGCGCTGCTCCTGCAGTGGATAAGGGTAAGAGCCGGACATACCGCCGGTTCTCGCGTACTCATCGAAGTCGCGGTCGACCTCGCCCTCGTCGCCATAGAGACGATACTCCTCAAACGAGAATGGGAAAACCTCGATCTCGAACGTACGCCCCGTAAAGAGCGTCGACAGATCGCTCGACAGCAAAAAGGCATTCGATCCGGTAATGAATATGTCGTACTGCTCCGATGCGTGAAGGCTATTGATCGCACGCTCAAAACCGTCGCACATCTGAACTTCATCGATAAGCAGAAAGTTTTGTTTGCCGGACACTCGATGCTCTTTTACATAGGCGAGCAGCGCGTGATACTCGAGCAGGTTCTCGAACTCATCGAGGTTGTAGTTGATATGGATGACATTCGAATTGGACAGATGTGCCTCCACGTAATCGCGGAGGGCCTCGAGCAATTTTGATTTACCGCTACGACGGATGCCCGTGATGACCTTGATGTCCGGCACGCCAATAAGACTCGTCAACGTGTCCATATATGACGTTCTATTGATGAGTTTCATCGGGGCCTCCTCGCGGTCTTTTATCGCTATTCCTCAAAAACGAAAAATTTTCAGTTTTGAGGAATAGGCTCTATAGCGAATATACCTCGCGAAAGACCGAGCTGCCTTAATCCTATTCCTCAAAAACGAAAATTTTTCAGTTTTGAGGAATAGGGCACTGGCAACCCATTCCCCAGATAGGCGAAACCCTCCCCGGCACAGGCCGAAGAGGGCTTCGTTGTCATCGTTATCTTTGAGCGCGGGCGCCTCGCGTTACAGTCCGCGAATGCGCACGGCCTCGGGCGGAAACTCCTGCTCGCCGGCATCGGTCTTGATGGTCGCGCGGCCCCAGATGTCCAGGCCCGCAAACACACCGACCGCAAGCGGCAAACCGTTGGGCGACACCGCCGCAACTTGGCGGCCCAGCAGCGGCACCATGTCGAAGTACTCGCCCAGCACGGGAGCCAGCGGCCCTGCGGCGCCTTGCGGCGTGTTGGCAACAACCGCCCAGGCGTCCACGCGGACCAGCACGGCGGCGGCCAGCGCCTCGACCAGCGCTTCGTCAGCCACATCTACACCGAGCTCGCTCAACGCCGAACGCTCAATATCCACCGTCACCGCGGCAAACATGCCCGCGGCACCGGCACCGCCGTTGACGGCGACGCGCGCGAACGACGTCTCAAACGCAGGCGCACCGCACACGATATCGCTCGGCCACTGGATGCCCACCTTGCCGGCAAGCCCCAGGCCCGGCGTTGCGGCCGTGCCCGCGAGCGCGTCCATCATGCCCATTGCGGCCACAAACGGCAAGCCGTGGAAGGCGTGCATGTTCACATCGGGGCGCACGACCAGCGAAAACGTCAGCGATGCATCACCCGCGCTCCACGCGCACCAGCCCGCGGACATGCCCTCGCGGCCCGCGTCACGCGCCGCGTCGAGCTCGGTACCGGCGGCAACAGCATTCATCTCGATCATCTACATACGCCCCAATTCGCCCACGATATGGCCCACGCGATCCTCGGGCTCCTTGACCTCGACGCCGTTGTAGCGGAAGAACCGAGCCGGGTCGTGCATCAGGTCCTCGAGCGGCACCAGCACAAAGTCGCGCTCGCCGATCAGCGGATGCGGCAGGCGCAGCTTCTTGCCGCCGTGAGTCTCGCCATCCATCCACAGCAGGTCCAAGTCGATGGTGCGCGGACCGTTGGCCTTGGCCTTCTTGGAGCGGTCGCGCCCCAGCTCGGCCTCGATCTTCATGAGCTCATCGAGCAGTACCAGCGGCGCCAGCTCGGTCTTGATCTCGATGACGGCGTTGGCAAACGCGTCCTGGCGCGTCTCGTAGGCCGGCTCGCTCTCGTAAATCTTGGAGGAGTTGGACACGCAGGTGAGTGGAATCTCGGCGATCATCTCGCGTGCGGCGCGGATGTTGTCGCAGCGATGCCCCAGGTTGGAGCCCACGGCCACAAACGCGCGGCGCGGCTGTGGCTTGGCAACCGCCCAGTAGCCGTTCAGGAACTGCGCAAAACCCGCGGCGTCGTGCACGCGCACGATGTTGGCACCGGCCTGGATGGCGCCCAGGCACACGCCAAACGTAGCGGCATCGCGCTCGGCGGTCTCGGTCACGCCAGAGACGGCGCCCACAAAGCGCTTGCGCGACACGGCACACATGAGCGGATAGCCCAGTGACGCCATCTTGGCAGTCTCGCGCTGGATGACGATGTCCTCGTTAGCCGACTTACCAAAGCCCGGGCCAGGATCGATGCAGATGCGGTCGCGCGACACGCCGGCATGGATGAGCGTGCGGGCCTGGTCGGACAGAAAGCCCATGACGCGGCGCATGATGGGCGCCGAATCGGGCAGGGTGAAGCGGCGGAGCTGCGAGGTGGGCACGTAGGCTTCCTCGCGGCGGGCGCTGCGGCGCATCATGGCGGCCAGGCGGTCATTGGGCTCCGATGCGGCCTCGGTGGCCTCGGGCGCGGGCGCGACGGTCTCGGCGGCAGCAGCCTGCTCGGCGGCCGGCGTCTCCTGCTCGCTTGCAGGCTCGGTCGCGGGCTCCGGATCGCCAAACGGCAACGAGGGCTGCACCACGCCGCCCGGAAGCTTGGCCTCCGGCTTAGGCTCGCCCAGCAACTTGCCGCGACGGCGGCGAGCCGGCTTC
>UQNB01000048.1 GCA_900542235.1 uncultured Collinsella sp. | reverse complement strand
AGCAGCCCGTCCCCTCCCACCCAACACCCACAAGGGGGGGAGCCGCTTTAGCTGGGACGCCGTCTACACCAATACCAACCGTGGCGGTGCGTATCGTGGCTACGGTGCCACCCAGGGCCAGTTTGCCGTGGAGAGCGCCGTCAACGAGCTCGCCGACATGCTGCACATGGACCCCGCCGACCTGCGCCTTAAGAACATCGTGCGCGAGGGCGAGACCATGCCGCAGTACTACAACGAGAAGCTCAACGCCTGCGCACTCGACCGCTGCCTGCTGCGCGCGATGGACATTATCGGCTGGGACAAGCCGCTGGCCGTCGACCTGGGCGACCGTGTGCGCGCCCTGGGTTGTGCGCTCACCATGCAGGGCTCGGGCATTTCCAATGTCGACATCGCCGGCATCGACATGCGCCTGGAAGAGGACGGCTTCATTACCATCGGCACCGGCGCCACCGATAACGGCATGGGCGTCGACACGATCTTGGCGCAGATTGCCGCCGAGGAGCTGGGCGTGGAGAGCTCGCTGATCGTGGTGCGCGGCGTGGACACCGACGTGTCGCCGTTCGACGCCGGCTCGTACGCGAGCTCCGGTACCTACGTGACGGGCCTTGCCGCCAAGAACGCCGCGACCGAGCTGCGCGAGAAGATTTGCGCCAAGGCCGCTCAGATGTGGGACGTTGACGCCGCCGACGTGGTCTTCGACGGCCAGTACGTGCGCCTGTCCGACGAGCGTGCCGCTCGTGAGCAGAACCGCTACCTCACACTGCGCGACTTTGCCAACCTGTGCGTCAAGAACATCGCTGGCGGCGACGCACTGACCTCGCATGCTTCTGCCTGCCTGCCCGTTTCTCCTCCGCCGTTTATGGCCGGCATTGCCGAGGTCGAGGTCGACAAGGCCACCGGCAAGGTGACTGTTGTGGACTACGCGGCGGCCGTCGACTGCGGCACCGTGATCAACGAGGCACTCGCGCGCGTCCAGGCCGAGGGCGGCATTGCCCAGGGTATCGGCCACGTGCTCTACGAGATCGTCGAGCACGACGACCGCGGCCGCCTGCGCACCGGCAACTTTATGAGCTACAAGCTGCCCACGCGCCTGGATATCGGCAGCATTCGCGTGGCCTTTGAGCCGAGCTACGAGCCGACGGGTCCGTTTGGCGCCAAGTCGATCGGCGAGGGCGTCATCAACACGCCGCTCGCCGCCGTTGCCTCGGCCGTGGCGCACGCGACCGGCCATCAGGTCCGCTCGCTGCCGATCACGCCCGAGAAGGCCCTGCTGGGGGAGTAGCGGGTCGGCGAACAAGTCGTAATTGGCGGGGCGGGGCAACTCGTCCCGCCTTTTGCACTCGTGGTGAGGTCGTGAGCCTGTAAAACGTGTGCGTGCGCTTGCCGTTCGTATCTGCTATCATTCCTAGTCTGTGCGCTCATGCGGGCGTGGCGGAATTGGTAGACGCGCCAGATTTAGGTTCTGGTGGGATTCCCGTGAAGGTTCGAGTCCTTTCGCCCGCACCAACGCATCTGCGTCGGCTTCGGCCGTCGCGACTCTTTGTTGCATAAAGGTACCAGCACCTCAGATAAGCTGGGCAGTATGAGGAGGAACGTGTTGAACATCACCGCTTCTGACGTCAAGGACGCCAAGCTCACCGCTACGGTCACCATACCGGCCGCCGACGTCGACGCCGCGATCAAGAAGGCCTACAAGGACACCGCCAAGAAGTACCGCTTCCCGGGCTTCCGTGCCGGTAAGGCTCCCCGTCCGGTCATCGACTCTGCTCTTGGCGCCGAGGCTACCCTCGCTCAGGCCACCAACGACCTGATCGCCGCCAACGAGCCCGCCGTCCTCAACGAGCTGGACATCGTCCCCACCAAGAACGGTGACTACAAGGAGCTCGACCTCGCCAAGGATCACGAGGACTACACCTACACCGTCGAGTTCTCCCTGCGTCCCGCCGCTGAGCTCTCCTCCTTCGACGCTGTCGAGATCGAGATGCCCCCTGCGGAGGTCACCGAGTCCGAGATCAACAACCAGGTCGAGATGCTCCTCAACTACCGTGCCACCTTCGAGGACGTCGAGGGTCGCGCCGTCGAGGCTGACGACTATGTGACCGTCGACCTCAAGGCCGTCGAGAACGCCGACAACTTTGCCGCCGAGGGCCGCATGCTCATCGCCGGTAGCGACAGCAACCCCAAGGAGTTCAACGAGGCCCTGATCGGCGCCAACGTTGACGACGTCAAGTCCGTCACCTGGACCGACGAGGCCGAGGAGGGCGAGGAGGCCGAGACCCACACCGTCGAGGTCACCGTCAAGGGCATCAAGGTCCGCAACACCCCCGAGCTCACCGACGAGCTCGTCAAGTCCGACTTTGGCTTCGACAGCATCGACGCTATGCGCGACGCCATCAAGATCGAGATCGAGCAGGACAAGGCTTCCCGCCTCCCGGCCGAGAAGGAGAACCGTTGCGTCTCCGCTCTCGCCGAGCGCCTGCAGCTCGACGAGATGGATGCCGACTACGAGCAGTCCGTCTTTGAGGAGCTTGGCCAGAACTTCCTGTCCAACCTCGCTGCCCGCGGCATGACGCTGGACACCTGGCTGCCCGCTTCCGGCCTGACCATGGAGCAGTTCATCGGCGACCTGCACAAGCAGGCCAACGACGTTGCCCGTGAGTCCCTGGCGCTCGACGCTCTCGCCCGTGAGCTCAAGATTGAGGTCACCGAGGACGACATCAACGCCGAGTTCGAGAAGGCCGGCGTCAAGGACGTCGAGGCTTCCAAGGCTGAGTTCATCGCCGATGGCCGCATGCCTGCCGTCCGCGAGTCCATCCGTCGCTCCAAGGCCGTCGATCACCTGGTCGAGAACGCCAAGGTGACCGAGGTCGACGAGACCGCCAAGGACGCCGAGTAATTCTCGCCACCTTGCTCGCGAGCGCATGCATGTGCCCGTGATGGGGTAAAGTTATACACCGGTTATCCGGTTGCTTCGTACGGTGCCAGCCAATGCATAGCATGCGGGCACCGTACGTTTATCTAGAACCACTATTGGTCCGTAAGAGAAATGGAGATGCGTATGATCGCTAAGTTCGATTCCGCCCTCGTGCCATACGTTATCGAGCAGACGCCGCGCGGCGAGCGCAGCTACGATATCTATTCGCGCCTGCTCAACGACCGCATCATCTTCTTGGGCGAGGAGATCAACTCCGTCAGCGCCAACCTGGTCGTTGCCCAGCTGCTGCATCTTGAGAGCCAGGATGCCGAGAAGGATATCTCGCTCTACATCAATTCGCCCGGTGGCGAGGTTTACTCTGGCCTGGCGATTCTTGACACCATGAACTTCATCAAGCCGCAGGTCTCCACCATCTGCGTCGGTATGGCCGCGTCTATGGCTGCCGTGCTGCTTTCGGCCGGCGCCAAGGGCAAGCGCTTCTGCCTGCCGCACTCCAAGGTCATGATTCACCAGCCCAGCGGCGGTGCTCAAGGTCAGCAGACCGAGATCGAGATCGTGGCCGAGGAGATCAAGAAGACCCGCCGCGAGCTCAACCAGATCCTGTCCGATGCCTCGGGCCAGCCGATCGAGAAGGTCCAGGCCGACACCGAGCGCGACAACTACCTGACCGCTGCCGAGGCCCTCGACTACGGCCTGATCGACCGTATCGTCACCTCGCGCGATCTCGCCGCGAAGGACGCCTAGGATGGCAGGAAACATGCAGGACAACTTTGACGAGAATGGCAACCCCATCCGCTGCTCCTTCTGCGGAAAAGAGCAGGGGCAGGTTCGCCGCCTTGTAAAGGGTCCGACCAACATCTTTATCTGCGACGAGTGCGTTGCCGCCTGCTCCGAGATCCTTGAGGAGTCGCTGGCTTCGGACTTTATGGACGCTGCCCGAAACGGCAAGCTGCCGGGCTTCCTCAACGACCACGGCCAGGCTGCATCCCAGCCCGCCGCGGACCCCGAGACCGAGGGTTTTGAGCTCGAGGACGATCGCCAGGTCATCACGCACGTGCCGACGCCGCACGAGATCTATGACGAGCTTTCGGCCTATGTTATGGGTCAGGAGGACGCCAAGCGCGCCATGTCGGTGGCCGTGTACAACCACTATCGCCGCGTGATCGAGGGTGGCGCCGCGGTGTCTGCCTTTGACGGCGGCATGGGCTCGCAGTTCGACGACGATATGGACGAGGTAGAGCTTGCCAAGTCCAACATCCTGCTGCTCGGTCCCACCGGTACCGGCAAGACCTTGTTGGCCCAGACGCTCGCGCGCATCCTCGAGGTGCCGTTTGCCATCGCCGATGCCACCGCGCTCACCGAGGCCGGCTATGTGGGCGAGGACGTGGAGAACATCCTTCTCAAGCTCATCAATGCTGCCGATGGCGACATTGAGCGCGCTCAGGTGGGCATTATCTACGTGGATGAGATTGACAAGATCGCCCGCAAGGCCGAGAACCTCTCCATTACCCGCGATGTCTCGGGCGAGGGCGTTCAGCAGGCGCTGCTTAAGATTCTTGAGGGCACGGTGGCAAGCGTTCCGCCCACCGGCGGCCGCAAGCATCCCCAGCAGGAACTGTTGCAGATCGACACGACCAACATCCTGTTTATCTGCGGCGGTGCCTTTGTGGGTCTGGATAAGATCATCGCCGATCGCGTTGGCAACAAGGGCGTGGGCTTTAACTCCGAGATCGCCGGCCCCACCTCGGTCGACGAGAACGACCTGCTGCGCCAGGTACTCCCGCAGGACCTCAATGCATTCGGCATGATCCCCGAGTTCGTGGGACGTACGCCCGTCGTTACCCAGACGCAGGCGCTCGACGAGGACGACCTGGTGTCGATCCTGACCGAGCCAAAGAATGCCGTGGTGCGCCAGTACCGTAAGATGTTCCAGCTCGAGGACGTCGATCTTGAGTTTGAGGACGCGGCCCTGCACGAGATCGCCCGCATGGCGCTTGCCCGCAAGACCGGCGCCCGCGGCCTGCGCGCCATCTGCGAAGACGTGCTGCAGCAGACGATGTTCGACCTCCCCAGCGAGGAGGGCGTCGCCAAGGTCATCGTAACCGAAGCTGCCGTAAAGGGCGAAGAACAGCCCCGACGCATCTACGGGTAAACCTGACAAAAACGTGCTTGCAAATAGCCTCCGACCATCCGCGGTCGGAGGCTATTTTATATATACGCAAAACACCCAACTACCTGTGTTATTCTGTGTGTTTGTTTAAGCCTCAGCGAAGTCATATCAGACTGAAGTAATCGATACCTAAGGGGAGGAATGTAGACCCTGGCGGTCCTACATTCCTCTCCGGCGGGACAGGGAGAGATATATGGAAGAAATGCCCAAGAACTACGATCCGTCGACCAACGAGCCGGCGATCCTGCAGAAGTGGCTCGACGGCGGCTACTACAAGCGCCGCGAGGGCGTGGGCGACTGCACCGTCACCATTCCGCCTCCCAACGTAACCGGCAAACTCCACATGGGTCACGCTACCGACGACTCCATCCAGGACGCCATCATCCGTATGGCTCGCATGCGCGGCAAGTCCACGCGCTGGGTGCTCGGTACCGATCACGCCGGTATCGCCACGCAGACCAAGGTCGACAAGAAGCTCAAGAGCGAGGGCATCAGCCGCCTGGAGATCGGTCGCGACAAGTTTGTCGACGCCTGCTGGGATTGGACCCACGAGTACGGCGGCATCATCGTCGAGCAGATCAAGCGTATGGGCTGCTCCGTCGACTTTGATAACGAGCGCTTCACCATGGACGAGGACTACGCGCAGGCCGTACGCAAGGTCTTCTGCGACTGGTATCACGATGGCCTGATCTACCGCGGCAAGCGCATCGTCAACTGGTGCCCCAACTGCACCACCGCCATCTCGGACGACGAGGCCGAGTACAAGGACGAGAAGGGTCACCTGTGGCACCTGCGCTACCCGCTGACCGAGCCGGTCAACGGCCAGGACTACATCGTCGTCGCCACCACGCGCCCCGAGACCATGCTCGGCGACACGGGCGTCGCCGTCTCCCCGAAGGACCCCGAGAAGGCCGCCTTTGTGGGTAAGACCGTCATGCTGCCGATCGTCGACCGCGAGATCCCCATCTTTGAGGATTGGCATGTCGACGCCAACTTTGGTTCCGGTTTTGTCAAGGTCACCCCGGCCCACGACCCCAATGATTACGCCATGGGTCAGGCCCACGACCTGCCGCAGATCAACATCTTCGACGAGCACGCGGTGGTCGTCGAGGGCTACGGCGAGTTCACCGGCATGAACCGCGACGAGTGCCGCGAGGCCGTCATCAAGTGGTTTGAGGAGCACGGCCTGCTCGATCACGTTGAGGAGCTCGACCACTCCGTCATGCACTGCTACCGTTGCGACTCCGCGCTGGAGCCGTGGCTTTCCGAGCAGTGGTTTGTGGCCGTCGACAAGCTCAAGGGGCCGGCGCTCGACGCCGTCAACTCCGGCAAGGTGACCTTCCACCCCGCGCGCTGGACGCAGACCTACACCACCTGGATGGAGAACCTTAAGGACTGGTGCATCAGCCGTCAGCTGTGGTGGGGCCACCGCATCCCCGTGTTCTACTGCGAGGACTGTGGCTGGGAGGACGCCCTGACCGAGGACACCGACGTATGCCCCAAGTGCGGCGGCCATCACGTGCATCAGGACGAGAACGTGCTGGACACCTGGTTCAGCTCGCAGCTGTGGACCTTCGCCACGCAGGGCTGGCCGCAAAAGTCGGAGCTGCTCGAGGGCCATCATCCCACGACGGCGCTCGTCACCGCGCGCGACATCATCGCGCTGTGGGTCGCCCGCATGGTCATGAGCTCACTGTACTTCCTGGACGAGGTGCCGTTTAAGGACGTTGTCATCTACCCGACGATCCTGGCCAAGGACGGCAGCCGCATGTCCAAGTCCAAGGGCAACGGCGTTGACCCCATGGACCTCATTGGCATGTACGGCGCCGACGCCATGCGTTACAACTTGCTCACGCTGTGCACCAACAACCAGGACGTCAAGTTCGACGCGAACATCGACAAGAAGACCAAGAAGCTTATCGACAGCCCGCGTACCGACCAGGCCAAGAGCTTTGTGACCAAGATCTGGAACGCCAGCCGCTTCCTGCTCATGAACATGGAGGGCTACACGCCCGGCGAGCCCGTCGTGGAGACGCCGGCCGACGCCTGGATGTTCAGCCGCCTGGCCAAGGCCGTCAAGATGGTCACCGAGGGCATCGAGAACTACACCTTTGGCGACATGGCCCGCGGCGTGCAGCAGTTCTTCTGGAACGAGGTCTGCGACTGGTACGTCGAGGTCACCAAGGCCCGCCTGAAGGGTGAGGGTCGTCTGCAGGCTCAGCGCAACCTGATCTTTGTGCTCGATACCTCCATTCGCCTGATGCACCCGCTTATGCCGTTTGTCACCGAGGAGATCTGGGACAACATGCCGGCGAGCGTGCTCGACGTGGATGCCGAGAGCAACGTGGACCGCGCCGAGGCGCTCATGATCGCCAAGTGGCCGGAGCCCGCCGACTACGCTAAGTATGTTGACGAGGACGCCGAGCGTGCGTTTGAGCTGTGCCGTGCCGTCGTGTCTGCCGCCCGTGCCACCCGTTCGCGTTATCGCTTGAGCCCCAAGGCCGAGCTCGACGTGGTCGTGCGCGCCGGTGCCGAGGACATCGAGAAGCTCGAGAGCCTGCGCTCCACGATTGAGCCGCTGGCTAACACGGCTTCGCTGGTTATGGGTGCCGACGTTGAGAAGCCGGCCGCGAGCATTGCTGTGGTTGAAAGCGGCGTCGAGGTCTTTGTGGTGCTCGAGGGCAAGGTTGATCTTTCGGCCGAGAAGGCACGCCTGGAGAAGGAGATCGCCTCGGCCCAGAAGGAGCTCGCCGGCTGCGAGAAGACGCTGGCCAACGAGGGCTTTGTGGCCAAGGCCGCGCCCGCGGTGGTCCAGAAGAAGAGGGACCGTGCAGCTGAGCTCAAGGAGATCCTGGCGGCGCTGACTGCTCAGGTTGCTGACTTCTCGTAAGCGGTGCTGGGGGACGCGGTTTGGGGCATTGCTCGCTACTGCGGACACCTATTCCGCCGTTCTAACGAACGGCGGCTGACTCGACGCTGCAAACGCCTCTGATGGCCAATCTGCCGTTCAACTTCGGGCGCATGGGCATAAGCCCTATGCGCCCTTGTTTCACGGCACCTTGGCTCATCAGAGGCGTTTTCGCTGACTATCCTCAACCTATACTGTTTTATTTTTCTATGAATGGCGGTTCTAAAAATGCCTAAGCGTTCCGGCTTGTATACCGTTCCTTTTGAGTTTGATTTGCTTTCGTTTGGTGAGGCTGTTGGGCTGGCTGCTGATACGGGGCGGATTTCTGGGGATGCTGGGCCGCTGCTCGAGACGGTTGTCGATATGCTCGATGAGCTGGGACGTCCGGACGAGTATTTCGATTGCATTCAGGTTGCTGGTACCAATGGCAAGACTTCGACCACGCGTTTTTCGGCTGCCATCCTTCGTGTTGAGGGGTTAAAGACCGCACTGTATGCGTCTCCGCAGCTTGTGCGCTATCCCGAGCGCATGGAGGTCGATGGGCGCGTCGTGAGCGATGAGGCCTTTGCTCGTGGCGTTTCTGCCGCCGTCGAGGCGGGGCATCGCGTGAATGCCCGTCGTGTGGCGGCGGGGGAGCGCGCCTATACCATCACGCCGTTTGATCTGCTGACGGCTGCTGCTCTTGTGGTGTTTGCCGAGGCTCGCGTGGATGTTGCCGTGCTCGAGGTTGGCATGGGCGGCCGTTGGGACGCCACGAGTGCGACCGATCCCGTCGCCGTTGCCATTACGGGCATTGGGCTCGATCACACGCGTATTTTGGGCGACACGCTCGAGGCCATTGCGGGGGAGAAGGCCGCGGTCATCAAACCCGGGCGCCTGGTTGTGCTGGGCGAGGGCACGCATGAGCCGAGCGTTCAGCGTGTGATGGATGCCCGTTGCCGAGAGTGCGGCGCTGTGCCGCTCGTGGTGAGCCATACGACGACCAAACTTCCGGCACACGTGGGCGATACGGTGGAGTTTAGCTGCACCACGCCGCGTGCGATTTATACGTCGAGCATGGTTAAGCCGGCCTATCAGCCGCAGAATGCTGCGTGCGCGATTATGCTGTGCGAGGGGTATTTGGGTCGCGAGCTCGACCATGAGGCGCTCGACGCTTCGCTTATGGGCTGCCCCACGCCGGGCCGATTTGACGTGCTGGGGACCGATCCGCTCAAGCTGATTGATGCCTGTCATAACCCCCAGAGCTGCGAGAACTTTGTGAGCGCACTGGACGAGATCGATCCGTGCGTGGAGAACCGCCCCACGCTGCTGTGCGCCGCGCTGGCCGACAAGGACGTGGCGGGCATCGTCGACGTGTTGATCCCGGCTTTCCCGCGCGTGG
The DNA here is from genome assembly GCA_900542235.1 of uncultured Collinsella sp. GTDB lineage: Bacteria > Actinomycetota > Coriobacteriia > Coriobacteriales > Coriobacteriaceae > Collinsella. Next base: position 5,299 of record UQNB01000048.1, on the reverse strand, counting down.
TTGTGACTCAGACCGATTCCGACCGCGCGCTGCCGGCGGAGGAGCTCGCTGCCCTGGTGGACGCCGATAAGCTCGCGGGTGTGTATCCCAGCGTATCCGAGGCCCTCGCAGCCCTCGATGCCGCGGGCGAGCCTTTCGTAGCAGCCGGCACCATCACCCTGGCCGGCGAAGTAGCGGGCCTGCTCCGCTAACCCATTCCCTCATCAGTTGCGGTGAAATAGTTCCTGTTTTTGGGTTCTAGCAGCCCATCCAGGAACTATTCCACCGCAACTTAGTTTGGGGGCTTGGGGACCAGGCTAGTCTAGGCTGACTGGGTCGTGGGGGTAGGCGTTGAGGATCTCGACGCCGGACTCGGTAACCAGGCACAGGTCCTCGATGCGGACGCCGGTGCGGCCGGGGAGGTAGATGCCCGGCTCGATAGAGAACGTCATGCCCGGCTCTACGACCTGCTCGTTGACAAGGGAAACGTCGCCCGGCTCGTGGTCCTGCAGGCCGATCGAGTGGCCCAGGCGATGCGTAAAGTACTTGCCGTAGCCCGCGTCCTCAATCACGTCGCGCGCGGCACGGTCCAGGTCGCACATGCGCACGCCCGGTGCGATGAGCGCCTCGGCGGCCTCGTTGGCGCGGCGCACGATATCGTAGATGCGCGCCGTCTCCTCGTCCGGCTCGCCCCAAAAGAACGTGCGCGTCATGTCCGAGCAGTAGTTGCGATGGCGTCCGCCAATGTCGAATAGCACCACGTCGCCATGCTTGAGCACGGTATCGTCGGGTTCGTGATGCGGGTCGCCGGCGTTGGCGCCAAAGCTCACGATCGGCGGAAAGCTAAAGCCCTCGCAGCCGTGCTTGCGGTACAGACCGAGCATCTGATCGGCAATTTCGCGCTCCGTCACGCCTTCGTGGACGAGCTTGATCGCGTCGGCCATCACGGTGTCGTTGGCTGCCGAGGACATGCGCATAAGCTCCTGCTCGGCGGCATCCTTGTGGGTGCGCGCGGCGGTGACGGCAAAGTCGCCCAGGAAAAACTCGCTGGCGGCGTGGCGCTCCATGAGCGGCATCAAAAAGCCGGAGCGCATGACGGTGTCGATGCCGAGCGGTTTGGTCGGATCGACCTCGCGAGCGATGGCGTCGGCCACGACGTCAGTATCGTTATGGTAGGCAACGCGCGCATTATCATACTCGGGCAGCTGATGCAGCGCGTTGACCAGGATCACTGGCTCGGCGTTGCGCGCGAGCAGCACGCCGCAAAAACGCTCGAACATATCGGCATAAAAGCCGGTCAGGTAATAAATCGACCACGGGTCGTTTACGAGCAGCTGTGCACCGGGGTGCTGAGCCTCGAGCGCATCGAGCACGCGCGCCACACGCTGGTCATCGATATGTGCCATGAAACATCCTTTCGCTAGGTTGCCACCATGGTATCCCCAATGCCGGCGTAGTCAATTTGGGACGGGGCTATTTTAGCTACGTCTAACATGCGGAATGATTTTTCTGGGACGGGGATTAAATAATCATTGGGTGCCGAATGATTATTTAATCCCCGTCCCAGAAAAATCATTTGAGCGAACGTTGGGGCAAAAGTAGTCATAAGAGGCCCGTTCCAAATGGGCTGGTTTCAAAAGTATGGCGGATTACGGGGCTGGACCTGTATTACTTGACCATGGGAAAAATCGCGAAATTAAAACCGCAGGTAGACGGCTTATCAAAAATCGAAAAATGCCGGTATGGATGGGGGTCTCCGAATCAGTCCCGTAATCCGGCATAGTTTTGAAATGGCACTAACCGAGTGACAGCCAAATACGCGATTATCAAAGAAGTTGTGGTGAAATGCGGACTTTTAGGCGGCCTAGAGCCGAATAACAGTCCGTATTTCACCGCAATTGAGGAGGGGCGGGGTGGATGGCGGGGTAGCTAAAAGAGCCCCGTCCTCAATTAGCTACTTGGGCTGGGTCGATGTCCATGCTGGCGATGAGGTTGACGCTCGTGTCGAGAAGGTCTTCCAGCACGACGTCGCCCATGCGGATGGGGGCATCGACGACTAGGCCGCGTAGGAGGTCCATGGCTTGGGCGTGGAGTGCCAGCGGGATGGCTTCGGCCGTGCGCACGGGCAGCAGTGTTTCATCGCCGCCGGATACGGCCACGGTGGTAGTGAGCACGCGCATGGGGCAGGTGAGCTCTTGATGCGCGAACGTGTCGCCACGCGGGCAGCTGTTGCCGGTCACGGAGCGCACCTCTACCACGGCGCCGTCTGCGCTGCGCTCGACCTCCACGGTCAGGAGGCACTCGGATGGGCAGGTGGTGCAGTTGAACTGCAGCGTCTCGGTCACATTCGTACTCATGAGCTATGCCTCCTCAAAGGGATCGACGGACAGGACGATTTCGCTGGCACCCAGGTCGAGTGCGCGTTGAATCACCTTTGCCGGCAGCGGGAAGCTTTCCATAACGCTCGGCTTAAACGCGCGGACCTTGCCGGCGAATAGTTCTTCGCCGTCGGCCAAGATCCTCACGCAGGCGGCATCGACTGGCCGGCGCACGCGGAAGTTGAGTTTGGTGAGCGCCACGGCCGTAATGCGTCCAGGCAGCGCGTATCCCGCAATTCCAGCAGGGGAGACGGTGAGCTCGCACTCCGGAACGGCGCCCGCGCCGGTTCCCAGCGCGTACGCCGCTGCAGTTGCGCCAGCCCTCTCGGACTCGGTCGTCACGTTGTCGGCCAGGTCGTGCACGTGTAGCACGTTGCCGCAGGCAAAGATGCCCGGCACACCCGTCTGCAGACTCTGGTCCACTACGGCGCCGCGCGTGCGCGGGTCAAGTTCCACGCCTGCGGCAACCGAAAGCTCGTTCTCGGGAATCAATCCCACCGAAAGCAGTAGCGTGTCGCACGGAACGATGCGCTGCGTCCCGGCAATGGGCGCCAGATGCTCGTCGACCTGGCTCACTTCGACGGCCTCCACGCGATCGTGCCCAATCACGCGCGTGACCGTGGTAGACAGATGCAGCGGAATGCCAAAGTCGTCCAGGCAGTTCTTGACGTTGCGGCGCAGGCCGTTGGCGTACGGCATGAGCTCGTACACGCCCTCGACTGAAATCCCCTCAAGTGTGCAGCGGCGCGCCATGATAAGCCCGATGTCACCCGACCCCAAGATGACGGCTCGCGAGCCGGGTTTGAGGTTTTCGATATTGATGTATCGCTGCGCCAAGCCGGCCGTAAACACGCCGGCAGGGCGGCTGCCGGGAATCTTGATCTCGCTGCGGGTGCGCTCGCGGCAGCCCATGGCAAGGACGACCGCACGTCCGGTGAGCTGCAGCATGCTGGTGGGGCTCATGAGCGTGACAGTGTGGACCGCGGCGTCTTCCGTGGACTCGTCCGAATCAACCCCAAGCACCATGCTGTCCAAGAACAGCGCAATGTTGGTCGCGAGCACCTGGTCGATAAAGCGCTGCGCGTACTCGGGGCCGGTGAGCTCCTGCTTGAAGTGCGAAAGGCCAAAACCGGGGTGGATGCACTGGCGCAGGATGCCGCCCAAGTGCTGCTCGCGCTCCACGATGGCCACGCACGCGCCGGCCTTATGCGCGGCAAGCGCGGCCGCCATGCCGGCAGGTCCGCCGCCGATAACGACCACGTCGAAGGCCTGCGTGGGGACTGCCTCAACGGTATCGCTATCAATCACGCTCGATTTGAATTCCGCCATCCTAGCGCACCCCCCCCCTTCAAAGGTCCCTCAACGAGCCACGAGCCGGTGTCCTCCAACAGCACCTCGCTGGGGTCACACCCCAGCTCGCGGGCTAGAATCGCCACCACGCGGCTCTGGCAAAAGCCGCTCTGGCAGCGGCCCATGCCCGCGCGGCAGCGGCGTTTGACGCCCTCGACCGAAACCGCACCCGGGCGGCGTCGAATCGCGGCAACAATCTCGGCCTCGGGCACCGTCTCGCAGCGGCAGACGATCTGCCCCCATGCAGGGTCGGACTCAATGAGCTCCTGCTTGCGCGCAAGCGGCACACGGTCAAAGTCGTCCGGCGCGCGGCGAACCGGATCCCAATCGGCTCGCTCGCGCAAAGCAACGCCCGCCTCGCGCATCACGTGCCCCATACGCTCGGCGATGGCTGGCGCACTCGCCACGCCCGGCGACTGAATGCCTGCCGCTTGAAACAGCCCTGGCACCACGGCCGACTGACCAATAAAGAAGTCGTTCGTCCCCTTAATGACCGGGCGCCCGCCGGCAAACGCGCGCACCACGCGGCGCGTGTCCAGGTCGGGCACCAGCTTGCACGCGCCGGTCAGTAGCGCGTCCACATCGCTTGCATAGGTCTGCGTGTCGCCCGGCTCGCGCACGGCAGCCGTGGCGGTAATCACGGTGTTGCCGTGTACGGTACCCGTGACGATAACGCCCTTGGACACCGGCGTGGGAACGGGGTAGAGCGGCATGAGCGCACGCGCTTCCTTGTCCAGCACCACGATATTGCCCTGGCGCCAGACCATCTGAAACTCCTCGGCGCCCGCCATATGCGAGATGTGCGCGGCGCCGTTGCCCGCGGCGTTGATCAGGTAACGGCAGCACACGTCGCCGGCGGGCGTCACCAGCGTAAAGCGCGCAGCACCGTCGGTAGCCTCGCCGCCGGCAACCTCAATTGCTTCCACCGGAGCCGACCGAATAAACGTCACCCCGTTGGCCACGGCGTTCTCCAGCGCAGCGATGGCGACCTCAAACGGGTCGACAAACCCAGTCGATGGGCACCACAACGCGCACGTTGCATCGGCACTGGCACGCGGCTCTAATTCGTGGATGCGGTCGGGTCCGACGATCGACAGCTCGGGAACACCGTTGACATGGCCGTTGCACCGCAGCTGCTCCAGATGCGTGCGGTCCTCGTCATTAAAGCCCAACACCATCGACCCGGTGCGGCAGAACGGAAAGCCCAGCTCCTGAGCCCACGCACCGTACAGGTCGCAGCCACGGGCGTTGACCTGAGCCTTTACCGTGCCCGGCGCCGGATCGTAGCCGGCGTGCACCAGGCCGCCATTGGCCTTCGAGGCGCCCAGCGCGATGTCGTTGGCCGCCTCGACCACGCAAATGGACAGGTCAAATCGCGCGAGCTGCCGCGCAATGGCACACCCGGTGATGCCCGCGCCCACAACCGCGATATCAAACGTTTCTGCCACGGTGCCTCCCAGACAAGTTGACAGGCTGTCAATAGGACTATCCTACGGCCTGCTCATGCGGAGCATGGGGCTGCCCATCTTCTACATCCTGGCCATGAGCATCTTCATCTTTGCCGGCTCCATGGAGTTCGTCACGGTGAATCT
>UQNB01000047.1 GCA_900542235.1 uncultured Collinsella sp. | reverse complement strand
TACCGGCGGCAAGGCGTCGTTTACGGAGCGTTATGCCACGCTGCGTCGCGCGACGGTTGCCTATGCCCCGCCCGAGATGCTCACCGACGATATTCCCGACCTGCGCGCTTTGCGTATGTCGCCGGCGATTGACGTCTATGCCGCGGCAAGCACGGTTTACGAGCTCATTGCCGGCATCGCGCCATACGAAGCCGCGCCGAGCACTTCGGGCACCTCGGGTTCGCGCAAAAAGACGCGCGACATCGCGAGCCCCTACCGTCTCAAGATGGACACGCGGCCCGACTATCCCATTGGTGCCCATGCGCCCGGTTGCGATTTGACGCAGCTGCTTCATCGCGAGCCCGATGTGGCGCTCGCCGCGGCCGAGCAGGCCCAGCAGCTGGGGCTTGAGCCGGATTCCGAGGAGCTACGCGATGCGCTGGCGTTTGTCGATGCCCAGCTGTTCAACGTGGTGATGGCCTGTCTGTCCAGCCATCAAAAAGATCGTCCCGAGCCGGCGGCGGTCGAGGCGGCGCTCTCGGCGTTTTGTGACCACTATGCGCAAAATGTCGGTCGTTCGCTCCGCGGCGAGCCGCTCACGCCGTGCCCCATGGATGCGTCCGGCCGCGCGGTTCGTCGCGCGCTGATGGTCGGCGCGGCGGTCGTCTGTGGCGTGGTTTGGGCTGCGGTCGTGGTTTCGGCCGCGCTGCTGGCGTCGGGCGCTCGCGTGACGGCGACTTTGGGATCGCTCGTGTGGCCTGGGTCGCTACCGGGTGTTATTGCCGCACTGGCGCTGGCGCTGCCAGGCATGGCCGGCGTTGTCGCGGGGGCACTTGCGCGCAATCGGCGCTCGGGCTTCCTGCAGGGTGTGCTTGCGCTTTCTGCCTGCGAGGTTCCGGTGCTGGTTGTGGCTGCATGTAGCGTATTTTCCCAACGCGCCGTGATGGGCGGCCTTGTTGCCGCTCTGGTTGCAACCTATACGCTTACGTGGTTTTTGCTTGCGATGGGCTTTGCCTTTGAACTTCCCGTTTCGGCACCGCGACGCACAAAAGTCCAGATGGCGACTCCGCTTGCCGGTGGAGCCGCAGCTGCCCGTACTTTTGGCGGACCTGTCGAAGTATCGTCCGATTCTATTTCTACGACCAAGGAGGCCTAGGTCATGGCATCTCAAGTTGAGCTCACCCCATGCGGGGCCATGTTTGACATCTTTAAGCGCGCGGCGCATCTGAGCCATATCGAGCTGTGCGGCTTGGTGCTTTCGTCCCGTCCGCTCGCCGACGGCCGCAGCCCGCAGAGCCGGGCCGCCAATCGCTCTTGGGTTTCCCGCTTTATCGTTCGCGCGCCGGTCGGCACGCTTCAGCAGCGCTACTTTGCCGAATACGGTACCTCGGCTGCGCGTATTATGTCGCAACTGGCCCTGCGCCAGCGAAATCCCATGGACTCCACGGCTGTGATCAATATGGTGTGCGGCCCTGCAGGTGAACCGATGGTACGCGCGCTCGAAGAGTGCCATCAGGACACGAATCTCTATCGCAACGCGCTCGATCGCCTGTCCCAGGCGGCGGAACTCATGCCCGCCGAGCGCGCCGAGGCCGTGCTGGTGCTGTTTGTCGCCGTCGGTTGTTCGGCGGATGTGCGGTCCTCGGTGAACTATGCCATCGACTACGCGCACGCGACCTGTGGCGGAGGCACCTCCACGCCGCGTTCGCTTGGCATGTCGATGACCGCGGGCGAACGCGAACCCGCTCCGGCGCACCCCTTGGGCTTGCTGCGCGTACAAAACAGTTTTGTCGTGAGCGCCCCGCGCTGGATTCAGCCGAGTGAGCAGGGTGTTGAGATTGGTGCGCTGGCCACTGGTGAGGGCGATATTACCGACGTCGGCGACGATGTCTCGGCCCGCCATGCCCATATCTGGTGCGATGCTCAAAATATCTGGCACGTCGAGGACTTGTCGTCCACCAACGGAACCGTGGTGGTAAACGGGGCCACGCGCGTCTGCATTCAGGTCGAGCCCGGCCGTTCCGCCCAACTCAATCCCGGCGACGAGCTCAAGCTCGGCGAATCCACTACCTACGCCATCCTCTTCGGTGCCCTCTAGCCAGTCCCGCCAAATGGTCCCTCCGTCCCCAAGGGATCATTTTGCTCCCGGCAGTCACCCGAGGTAAACCTTTACCGCCCGCCTATATTTGTCGAAATTACACTTAACGGCGGGGTACAATAAACCCGCATGCGGATTTCCGTTGCGGGCGCTTCCCATCGCCGGGGCGTGCCCGGGAGCATCCGGCATGCGGCCTTTGCGGCGCTCGGTCATGTGCAAGACGGGCGGTCGGGTCTGTGGGGCGCATCAGCTGCCCCTCGCCTCGGCATGTCTTCTCTCCACGCCATGTACCTGCTGCTCAGTCTGCCTGCCAGATGATTGGAAGCAACAGCGAAAATCCCATCACGCCAACATCCCGGCGATCGCCGGGGCCTGTATACCTATATGAGAGGAGAGGGGTATATGGCGCGTAAGTTTAAGTCTATGGACGGCAACGAGGCGGCCGCATATGTTTCGTATGCGTACACCGAGGTAGCGGGAATCTATCCCATTACGCCGTCCAGCCCGATGGCCGACCATGTCGACCAGTGGGCGGCCCAGGGTCGCAAGAACATCTTCGGCACCCCGGTCAAGGTCGTCGAGATGGAGTCCGAGGCAGGTGCAGCCGGTACCGTTCACGGTTCGCTGGGCGCCGGTGCTCTGACCACCACCTACACGGCTTCTCAGGGCCTGCTCCTGATGATCCCGAACATGTACAAGATCGCGGGCGAGCAGCTCCCGGGCGTCTTCCACGTCTCCGCGCGTTGCGTCGCTTCCCACGCCCTGAACATTTTTGGCGATCACTCCGACGTCATGGCCTGCCGTCAGACCGGCTTCGCCATGCTCGCCGAGGGCAACGTCCAAGAGGTCATGGACCTCTCGCCGGTGGCCCACCTTGCCGCCATCGAGGGCAAGACTCCGTTCCTTAACTTCTTCGACGGCTTCCGCACCAGCCACGAGATCCAGAAGGTCGCCATGTGGGACTACAAGGATCTGGCCGAGATGTGCGACATGGACGCTGTCCAGGCTTTCCGCGACCACGCGCTCAACCCTGAGCACCCGCACACCCGCGGCAGCCATGAGAACGGCGACATCTTCTTCCAGAACCGCGAGGCCTGCAACAAGGTCTACGACGAGCTTCCCGACGTCGTCGAGGGCTACATGAAGAAGATCAACGAGAAGCTCGGCACCGATTACGGCCTGTTCAACTACTACGGCGCTCCCGATGCCGATCGCGTCGTCGTGTGCATGGGCTCCTTCTGCGACGTGCTCGAGGAAGTCATCGACTACCTCAACGCTCACGGCGAGAAGGTCGGCCTGGTCAAGGTTCGCCTGTTCCGTCCGTTCTCCATCAAGCACTTTGTCGACGTTCTCCCCGAGACCGTCAAAAAGATTGCCGTCATGGACCGCACCAAGGAGCCGGGTTCCATCGGCGAGCCGCTCTACCAGGACGTCGTCTCCGCTCTCTACGAGGCCGGCAAGACGGGTATCAAGGTCGTCGGCGGCCGTTACGGCCTGGGCAGCAAGGACACGCCTCCCGCGTCCGCGTTCGCTGTCTTCGAGGAGCTCAAGAAGGACGAGCCCAAGCGCGAGTTCACCATCGGCATCGTCGATGACGTGACCAACCTGAGCCTGCCCGAGGCTGAGGATGCGCCCAACACCGCAGCCCCCGGCACCATCGAGTGCAAGTTCTGGGGTCTGGGTGGCGACGGTACCGTCGGCGCCAACAAGAACTCGATCAAGATCATCGGCGATCACACCGACAAGTACGTTCAGGCCTACTTCCAGTATGACTCCAAGAAGACCGGCGGCGTCACCGTCTCGCACCTGCGCTTTGGTGATTCCCCGATCCGCTCGCCGTACTACGTGACCAAGGCCGACTTTGTCGCTTGCCACAACCCCAGCTACATCGTCAAGGGCTTCAAGATGGTCCGCGACGTCAAGCCGGGCGGCACCTTCCTGGTCAACTGCCAGTGGAGCGACGAGGAGTTCGCCGAGCACATGCCCGCCGTGGCCAAGCGCTACATCGCCAACAACAACGTCAACGTCTACCTGATCGACGCTATCGACCTGGCCGCCAAGGTCGGCATGGGCAAGCGCACCAACACGGTGCTCCAGTCCGCCTTCTTCGCGCTGGCCAAGGTCCTGCCCGCCGAGGACGCTCTGCAGTACATGAAGGACGCGGCTACCAAGTCCTACATGAAGAAGGGCCAGGCCATCGTCGACGCCAACCACAAGGCCATCGATGCCGGCGCTACCGCCTTCCGTAAGTTTGAGGTTCCGGCCGACTGGGCAACCGCCGAGGATGCCGCTCCCGTCGAGCTCTCCGAGGAGACCAAGTCCGCCATCGCCCAGCAGGTCAAGAACCTGCTCGAGCCCATCGATCGCATGGATGGCGACAGCCTGCCCGTTTCCGCCTTTGTCGATTGCGCCGACGGCCAGTTTGAGCTGGGCGCCTCCGCATACGAGAAGCGCGGCGTCGCCGTGGTCGTTCCCCACTGGGACGAGACCAAGTGCATCCAGTGCAACCAGTGCGCCTATGTGTGCCCGCATGCCACCATCCGTCCGTTCGCGATGACCGAGGACGAGGCTGCCGCCGCGCCCGAGGCTACCCGCACGCTCGACGCTATGGGCCCCAAGGCCAAGGGTATGAAGTTCACCATGGCCGTGTCCCCGCTCGACTGCATGGGCTGCACCAACTGCGTCAAGGTCTGTCCCAAGGGCGCCCTCGAGATGGTTCCCACCGAGCAGGAGATGGACCAGCAGCCCGTTTGGGACTACATGGTCGAGAACGTCTCCGAGAAGAAGGAGCTCATCGCGGCCAACGTCAAGGGCAGCCAGTTTAAGCAGCCCTACCTGGAGTTCTCTGGCTCCTGCGCCGGCTGTGCCGAGACCGCCTATGCACGTCTGGTGACCCAGGTCGCCGGCGACCGCATGTTCATTTCCAACGCCACCGGCTGCTCCTCCATTTGGGGTAACCCCGCCGCCACCGCTCCTTACTGCAAGGACAAGGACGGTCACGGCCCGGCGTGGAACAACTCCCTGTTCGAGGACAATGCCGAGCACGGTCTGGGCATGGCCGTTGGCTATGAGGCCGTTCAGCACAAGCTGATCGCCGCTACCCAGGACATCATCGCTGCCGATGGTCCGTCCGATGAGCTCAAGGCCGCCGGTCAGGCTTGGATCGACTCCGTCAACGACGCCGAGGCCTCCAAGACTGCTGCCGCTGCCTACGTTGCCGAGCTCGAGAAGTGCGGCTGCGACGCTTCCAAGGCAATCCTCGCCGACAAGGCTTACCTCACCAAGAAGTCCTTCTGGATCTTCGGCGGCGACGGTTGGGCCTACGACATCGGCTTCGGTGGCCTGGATCACGTCCTGGCTTCCGGCCACAATGTCAACGTCTTTGTCTTCGACACCGAGGTTTACTCCAACACCGGCGGTCAGGCCTCCAAGGCCTCGAACCTGGGCCAGGTCGCTCAGTTCGCCGCTGCCGGTAAGGTGACCAAGAAGAAGTCCCTGGCCGAGATCGCCATGAGCTACGGCTACGTCTACGTGGCGCAGGTCGCCATGGGCGCCAACCCGGCTCAGACCCTCAAGGCCATCCACGAGGCCGAGGCCTACGACGGCCCATCCCTCATCATCGGCTACAGCCCCTGCGAGATGCACTCCATCAAGAAGGGCGGCATGCAGAACTGCCAGGCCGAGATGAAGAAGGCTGTCGAGTGCGGTTACTGGAACCTCTTCCGCTTCAATCCCGAGGCTGCTGCCGGCAAGAAGTTCTCGCTCGATTCCAAGGAGCCCGCGGGCGGTTATCAGGAGTTCCTGATGAACGAGGCCCGTTACGCTTCGCTGACGCGTTCCTTCCCCGAGCGCGCCGAGGAGCTCTTCAAGGAGAACGAGCAGGCCGCTATGGACCGCTACGCTCACCTGTTGAAGCTCAAGACGGTGTACAACGAGGCCTAGGTCTCCCACCGCAGGATCTGAGGGCTAACCTTCGCGGACGTCCTCGGACATGAAAGAACCCCCGCTGCGCACTACGTGCGGCGGGGGTTCTTTCGTCCTGCGGAGTGTCCGCGAAGGTCAGCCCTCAGATCCTGCTACGACTACGTCCTCGGATTGTGTGGGCTGATGAAGGACGTGGTTGGTGGGGTGCCTTGTCCCGGTCGCTGTTTCGCGGCTTTGGGCATAGAGGGGGATTTGGTTGCGGACCCAGATGGCCTAGAGGGATATGGGCGCAAACGAGAAATCGTTGTTGGGGTCGTCCTTTTCCATAAACTCATCGAGGCAGAATGTCATATAGATTGGAACGTACAGGACCTTGCCCTCTTTGCTGAGGTTCTCGTGGCTTAGCACAACGGCCTCGGGGATTTTGTACTCGCTCACGCTCATCAGACGGTCGAGGGCCGCATGGGCTCGAACCTTCTTGCCCGATTTGACCTCGATTGGGACAACGTGCCCGCGGGTGCCTTCGATCACAAAGTCAACTTCGCCGACCTCGCGTGTCTGGTAGTACCATGCATCAGTTCCAAGGGCGACAAGCTCCTGCGCGACCACGTTCTCATAGAGACCGCCGAGGTTGGGGGTTTTCATATCAAGGTAGACGGCGCGTGCCGTGCTGCCGGGATACCGTGATGCGAGCATGCCTGTATCAGACTCGTATAGCTTAAAGGCGGTCGCCTTCTCTGTCCTCTTAAGAGGACTCCGGGCCTCCGTCACCTGGGCGACCATCAAACCGACGCCCGCGTTCACCAGCCATAGGAAATCCTGCTCGTATTTTTGAAGGCGAGCCCCCTCGCCCAGGGATGAAACAACAAAGCGATGGGACTCCGCCTCAAGCTGAACGGGAATTTGTTCGAAAATCGCGCGAACGTTAAACGCTCGAGTCGATGCATATTTAGAGATATCACTTTTGTACTGATCGACCAGCTGAATTTGAAGCTCACGCGTCCTCACGAGTGAATAACCCGAATCGATATAGTTCTGTACGACCTCCGGCATGCCGCCGCAAACGATATAAGCTCTAAAGTTTTTGAGCATCGCCTCATGAATATAGTTTTCGACGGGACGCCTCTCGACAAGGCAGCTGCGGATGTCTGCAAGCACATTCTCGCTGATGCTGTTTGCCCAACAAAACTCTTCAAAATCCATTGGCCGCATAACAATGTGCTCGACATACCCCACCGGGAAAGAAGAGATCCCCTTAAACTCAGTCCCAAGCATAGACCCCGAGAAGACATAGCTAAAGCGCCCGTCCTCGACCAACGCCTTCATGAGCGTGACGATCTGCGGATACTCCTGTATTTCATCGACAAAGATAAGCGTATCTCCCTCAACAAGCGGTGCATCCGCAAGAAGGGCAACGCGGTTGATAAAGTCAACGGCGTTCTTAGCGCCAATGAGCACATCTCTTGCCTCGGCATCGAGCAGCAAATTGGCCTCAAAATACGACGCGTAGTTGTCTTTACCAAACGCGCGAATCGCATAGCTCTTGCCAATTTGACGCGCACCGGTAACAAGCAACGCTTTATTGGAGTTGTTCTTCCAGCTCAAAAGCCTGTCAGTGACCTTACGGCGTAGCATAAAACCCCTCAATGACAAAAATTGGCAAATAGATTTGCCCCTAATCATACAAAAATTGGCAAATAGATTTGACCCAAATCGTACAAAAATTGGCAGATAGCAAAGATTCGCTTAGGTCCCAGAGCCATCGAGCCGGCGCGGTGCCATGCAAAAAGACTGGGGACGCCGCTGATGTTCTCGATTGCCTGGGCGCGCAGGAGCGAGAGGGCGTCGACGGCGTTCATGCAATACCCGACGGTAAAGTTCTATACTGCAAACTCACAGTCGCTTGCCGCAAAGTGAAGCGCGATTGGCTATCCCTTTTGTTGGATGAAAAGCCCCGTGTTATTGCAGGGGTGCATACTTGTCTTGCAAGTGCATAGAATCTCGTATAGTGCGAGTAAATAATTGCAGTGTCCGTTATGTGTTTAGCAAAGATATAGTTTGCATAATCCAGCCTAATCTCTGCTCTAATTAAATAAAGTCGCACGTAGATGACGTAAACATGCGTGAGCTGGGATTCCTTACGCTGAGCGGGTAAAAACGACCGTTCACCGTTCAACTGTTTTCAAAATGAATAAAATGAGCGATAAAGAGAATATAAACCTTAATAAACTCGCGTATCGCACGGACGCGGGTTATTAATGGGTTGTAGGCCTTTTACAGAAAGGATTCCAGCAATGTCTAAGCCTCTTGGCAAGCCCGATCGTATTGTCGTCGCCCTCGGCGGCAACGCCCTCGGCAACAACCCCGTCGAGCAGATCGAGGCCGTGAGCAACACCGCCCACGCCCTCCTCGGCCTCATCGAGCAGGGCAACGAGATCATCATCACCCACGGCAACGGCCCGCAGGTCGGCATGATCCAGAACGCCTTCGCTGCTGCCCACGATGCCATCGGCACCCCCGAGATGCCGCTGCCCGAGTGCGGCGCCATGTCCCAGGGCTACATCGGCTACCACCTGCAGCAGGGCATCGGCCGCGAGATGCACAAGCGCTATAAGCGTTGGCACGCCGCCACCGTCGTCACCCAGATCGAGTGCGATCCCGACGATCCCGCGTTCAAGAACCCGACCAAGCCGATCGGCCCCTTCTACACCGAGGAGCAGGCCAAGGAGTTCATGGCCGAGGATCCCTCCAAGGTCTTCGTCGAGGATTCCGGCCGCGGCTGGCGTCGCGTCGTCGCCTCCCCCGATCCCAAGAAGATCGTCGAGGCTGACTCCATCCTCAACCTGCTCGACAACGAGTTCATCGTCATCGCCTGCGGTGGCGGCGGCATCCCCGTCGTCCGCGACTACGAGAACAAGGGCTGCTACAAGGGCGTTCCCGCCGTCATCGACAAGGACCTGGGCGGCGAGCTGCTGGCCGAGGACTGCGACGCCGACGTCCTGTTCCTGCTGACCGCCGTCGAGCATGTCGCCATCAACTTTGGCAAGCCCAACCAGGAGGAGCTCGAGGACCTCACCGCCGACGAGGCCGAGCGCCTGGCCGACGAGGGCCAGTTCGGCAAGGGTTCCATGGAGCCCAAGGTCCGCGCCGCCATCAAGTTCGCCCGCTCCCGCAAGGGCCGCACCTGCATCATCGGCGCCCTGGACAAGGCCGCCGAGACCATGGCCGGCCTCTCCGGTACCCGCATCCACGAGTAGTCTCTACTCTGTTGCCTCTCTCGTGGGCGCCAGGCAAAGCGCCCACAAACTAGCCTCTCTTCACGAGCCCCGCAGTCCGCTCCGGCTGCGGGGCTTTTGCTGTTTGAGATGTGTGCAGGGGGTAAACAAGAGCAAATTTGGTTAGATGCTCAGGTCATGGGATGCCTGAAACCAGACGATGACTCCGAGAATCCTGATTCGGCGTTTGTCCAGCACAATATCCGGTTCCGACGTGCGATATGAGTAGGATGACAGCATCACGGTGTTCGTGCCGGTGCTATATCGCCGTATGACCATTCTGGAATTATCGGCCAAGGCGAGGACGGAGCATCCGTTCCAGGGTTTCAGGTTTGGATCCACGAGGAGAAGGGATCCTATCGGATAGCATTTGGACATGGCAGATGTGTCCATTTGAACAAAGAAGCACCCGCGATGGTTTTTGAATACGGATGAGGGGAGCGCCGTTGTTCCGGTCTGCTTGAGTCCCGTTCTGCCTCCATTCATCTGAATTTTAAATACATCACAAAGGGAGTCAGTAGTAGTTTCCTTGGATTCCCCCTTCCGCCCCTCGTGGTCGAGCTTTGCGGCAAGCCCTGCGGTTTCCGATGCGAGGTCGTCAAACTGCAGATTGAATTTCGAAACGATCTTGAGCAGTGTCGACCGGCGGATGGCATAGCGGTCCTTTTCCCAACGGCATACCGTTTCTTTGGAGACGCCGACAAGTGCCGCGAACTCCTCCTGCGTGAGCTGGTCGCGCTTGCGAAGCGCCTTTATGTTTTGACCCGTTCCCATGTTATGAAGCGCGGACGAGGGGAAGGCAGAGGCAGTTGGGGCCGCCAAAGCCGTTTGTCAGCTCAAAGATAGAGATGGGAACAAGTTCAATACCGGCCTGCTCCAGTGCCTTGTTAGTCTCGGTGTTCTCTTCGTATACGCAGACCTTGCCGGGCTCCAGGCAAAGGGTGCTTATGGCATTGTTGGTTCTTTCGACCTCTGCCGCTCCGGGATTTGAGCCGCCGCAAGGGATAAATTGCGGTGAACTTAAACCCAGGGCTAATCCCAGCGCTTCTTTTAGTCCGCCTTCGACATGACGCGCCCGGGTTGTCCTTTCCGATCTGCCTCGTGTAATGCAGTAGACTCGCGCTTGGTCCAGGAGCTCCCGGTCAATGAGGAATGTCTCATAGTTAACACGAGCAAAGTATGTGTCGAGATGAATGCAGAGATCATCGTAGGGAACCTCAATGGCCCATACGGACTCAATAGTCGAGTTCTCGTCCCAGAGCAAGTTATTCGCTAGGGTGTCTATAGCTGCTGGCTCGGTTCGTTGAGAGATGCCAACGGCTACATTTTCGCTGTTGAGGTTGTGAAGGTCGCCGCCTTCAATGTGGTAAGTCGATTCATGCTTGAAGAACTGAGGAGTCTCGCGGAAATCCGGATGATAGTTAAAAATCGTTTTATAGGCGATAACCTCACGGTTGCGCTCTGGCCAGTACATATGGTTGAGCGTGACACCTTCGCCGATGACGCTTGCTGGATCGCGCGTGAACCACATGGTGTTAAGGGGGGCTATGAGAAGGTCGTCGGGTGAGTATGCGTCTCCCGTCAGCTTTGAGAGGCTGAACACCTCCTTGTTCGTGTCGAAGACCTGGGAGTAGCGAACGCCGTTGACGGCTGCCTGGACCAGGTCGCGGGAACCTTCGATATGCTCAAGATACTCGCGAATGGCAGACTCGAGCTCAATGCCCCGCGCGCCGCATTCTGAAATGTAGCTATCGATAAAAGAGCGACGCGCTTGCTCTGTCGCATCAAGGGCTTCGGTAAGAAGGTTTTCAAGATAGAGAATCTCTACCCCTTCGTGCTCGAGCATCGCCGAGTAAGCATGATGCTCCCTAAGGGCTTTATCAAGATCGAATGAGCTGCTAGACGGACGCAACGTAAAGACCCGATTGAACTGCCCGTCGGGGTAGTTGCGCGTTTCGGGGCCGGGGCAGTGCAGGAGGGCCTTTTTTAGCTTTCCTATTTCGTTTTGAACATGTAGTGCGGACATAAGACCTCGCTTTGGCGATGAGTATTGATTGCTTCCATAGTGGCACATTACGAGTTCGATTCAATTTACATCATATCTGTCACAGGTGAATGGCACGAACCGGCTTAGTAATTGATGTTAAACATCAATCTAGAAAGCAAATTGACAAATTACGTCAATCTAAAGTCCGTTTACGGGTCGATGCGCTTCGTTGGCGGGCGAAGAGACGGAAGGGTGTTTTGCGCGATGACACAATGGCTTTGCCGGCAACGAAAAACCCCTGAATTAAGGAGGAGAGATGGCAGAGACAGAAAAGAAGCGCACTCTTCGAGTCCCGCACGTGTACACCATCATTCTCGTCTTGATGGCCGTATTTGCCGTTCTGACCTGGGTCGTGCCTTCGGGTTCGTTTGAGCGCCAGGAGGTTAACGGTCGCGAGGTAACGGTCTCGGGCACCTATGAGCCTGTCGATAAGGTCTATACGGACGAGGACGGCAACGAGGTCGATCTTCGCCAAGGCATCTTCGAAGTACTTGAGGCCCCTGCGATCGGCATCCAGCAAGCGGTCGAGGTCGTTGCATTCATTATGATCGTGGGAGGTTCCTTCCAGGTCATCACGGCGACCGGAGCCATCACGAGCGGCGTCGCCCGAGTGGTGAAGAAGTTCAAGAGCAAGGACGTCCTCATCATTCCGATCCTAATGGTGCTTTTTGCCTTGGGCGGCAGCACCTTTGGTATGGCAGAGGAGACGCTTCCGTTCTTTGCGATTCTTATGCCGATCATGATGGCCATGGGCTTCGACTCAATTACAGCGTTCATGACGGTGTTTGTGGGTGCCCGTATCGGATACATCGCATCTACCGTAAACCCGTTCAACGTCCTGATTTCCCAGGGCATCCTCGGTATCCAGGGCAACCCCCAGCTTTGGTTGCGTACTATCCCCCTTGTCGTGCTCACGGCAGTTGCCATCGCATGGGTTGTGATGTATGCCCTCAAGGTTAAGAAGAATCCCGAGGCATCCCCAGCTTTCCACGATGATATCGAGAAGCGCAAAGAGTTTGGTGCGGACGAGAATCTCCTCGATAGCGAGTTCACCGGTAGGCAGAAAGCCGTTATGGTTATTTTCGTGCTTGGACTTGCCGCCATCATTTGGGGTCTGGTGGCCCAGGGCTGGTACATGAACGAAATCTCTGCGATTTTCTTGGCCATGGCCCTTCTTTCGGGTGTTGTTTCCGGGATGAATGAGAAGGAGATCGCTGGCGAGTTCGTTAAGGGAATTGCAGATTTCGCGTTCTCTGCCATCGTTGTTGGACTTGCCCGCGGAATCCTCGTAATCGCCAATGACGGCCTCATCATCGATACGATTCTCAATACGCTCGCCACGGCTCTCACCGGAGTTCCAGCCGTTATCTTTACGAGCATCCTCTATGTCGTGGATAACCTTCTGTCGATCCTCGTTCCGAGCTCTTCGGGTATCGCTGCTCTTACGATTCCAATTTTTGGCCCGCTTGTTGAGCTGATGGGCTTAAACCCCGAGGCTGCAGTTACCGGCCTTTCCATGGGCAGTGCTGCCATGTCTCTCATTTCGCCGACAAGCGCGATGCTCGTTGCCGGTCTTGGCGTCTGTAAGATTCCGCTTGGCCAGTGGTGGAAGGTCGCTTGGAAATTCTTCCTGGTCGTAAGCGTTATCTGCATGGCATTCACTGCGGTTTCGGGTCTTATCCCCCTGCCGTAAATGCAAAACCCCACATACAAGTTGTGAGAAAGAAGGATAGAGATGAACAAAGGACTGAACGTTCATAGCGAGATTGGCGCCCTCAAGAAGGTGTGCGTCCATCGCCCCGGTATGGATCTTGTAAACATGAAGGCGGAGGATTTCGACCGCGTTTGGATTCACGACGCGTTCTATCTGGACTATGCCCAGAAAGAGCACGATCAGTTTACCGACCTTCTTCGCGGCGCTGGCGCCGAGGTCGTCTATATGGAAGAGCTGCTCGCTGAGACGTTTGACAAAGTCGAGGGCACTCGCGCAGAGTTCATGACGAAGTTCATGGGGGAGTCCGGCATCTCCAACGCGGCCCTTCGCCAGGCCGTTGTCGAGAAGCTCGATTCCATCAAGGACAACAAGGAATTTGTCCTCACGGCTATGGGCGGACTGTATGTGCGCGACCTCGAGATCCCGCATGTCGGCGGCTCTCTTGCCAGCTTGGACGGCGATGAGCTGAAGGGCGACGACATGGTCCTCTTCCCCATGCCCGCCTCGTATTTCTCCCGTGATCCCCTGGCTGTCGTGGGCAAGGGCGCTACCATGAACCGCATGTACTGGAATCAGCGCAATCGCGAGGTAATCTTCTACGAAACGGTGCTCCGCAACCATCCCGATTACGCCGGTAGCCCCATCTGGTACGACCACAATAGCGAGTGGCATATCGAGGGCGGCGATATTCTCAACATCAACGCCAAGACGCTCGCCATCGGTATTTCCGAGCGTACCCAGACTGCGGCCATCGATGAGCTCGCCAAGAATATGTTCTGGGGTTCTGATGAGGCCGAAATCGAGAACATCTATGCCATCAAGATTCCGCACGGCTATGCCTACATGCATCTCGACACCGTTTGCACGCAGGTCGATCGCGATAAGTTCACGGTCTATCCCGGCATCTACCAGACGCTTCGTGCCTACCGCCTGACCAAGGGCGATTCGGAGGGGGAGGTGCATATCGAGGAGCTCGAGGGCACCCTGCAGCATATTCTCGAGCTTGCGACGGGTATGGACCACATCACCATGATTGAGTGCGGTGGTGGCGATCCGATCGAGGCTTCCCGTGAGCAGTGGAACGATGGTTCCAACACTCTTGCGGTCGCACCGGGCAAGGTCTGCGTGTATGAGCGCAACGTTGTCACCAACGATGCTCTTTACAAGGCTGGCGTCGAGCTGCTCGTCGCCCCCTCCGAGGAGCTTTCTCGCGGTCGCGGCGGCCCGCGCTGCATGACCATGCCGTTCTGGCGTGAGGAAATCTAGTCAGCGTTAGCGTATCTGGGCGGCGCGTGTGCGTCTGCGCCGCCCATCCCTCCTTGTGTGTTCCAACAACCGAAAGGACTCAAATCATGGCTCTTAATCTTTCTGGTCGAAGCGTTCTTACCCTGCTTGACTTTACGTCCGAGGAAATCGAGTACATGCTCGACCTCTCAAAGAACTTCAAGGATATGAAGCGCGCCGGTTATCCGCACCGCTTTCTCGAGGGCAAGAACATTGTCCTGCTGTTTGAGAAGACCTCAACGCGCACGCGCTGTGCCTTCGAGGTCGGCGGTATGGACCTGGGTATGGGTGTGACCTACCTCGACCCCGGCTCGTCGCAGATGGGCAAGAAAGAGTCCATCGAGGATACCGCCCGCGTGCTCGGTCGCATGTATGACGGTATTGAGTATCGCGGCTCCGACCAGTCGATCGTCGAGGAGCTTGCCGCCAAGGCTGGCGTTCCCGTCTGGAACGGTCTGACCAACGAGTACCATCCCACCCAGGCCCTTGCCGACATTCTTACCATGCGTGAGGAGTTTGGCGACACGCGCGGCATGAAGCTCACCTATATGGGTAAGGAGCAGGGCAACGTCAGCGACTCCCTGATGGTTATCTGCGCCAAGCTCGGCATTAACTTCTGCTCCTGCGGACCCAAGGGCGATGTCGAGGGCGCCACGCACTTCGATCCCGAGCTTCTTGAGCGCTGCCAGGAGATCGCCGCTCAGAATGGCTGCACGATCCAGCTCACTGAGGATATCGACGAGGGCGTCAAGGATGCAGACGTGATCTATACGGACGTTTGGGTCGGTATGGGCCAGGCTGAGGAGCTGTGGAAGAGCCGAATCGATCTTCTCTCTCCCTATCGCGTGACGCCTGAGGTCATGGCCAAGGCGAATCCCGGCGCTATCTTCATGCATTGCCTGCCGAGCTTCCACGATACGCAGACCACCATCGGCGCCGAGATTGCCGAGAAGTTCGGCGTGACCGAGATGGAGGTTTCCGACGAGGTCTTTGAGAGCGCGCAGTCTCGCGTGTTCCAGGAGGCCGAGAACCGCATGCATACCATTAAGGCCATGATGTACGCGACGCTTCGCTAGTAGCTGGGAAGTGAACGAACACTATGAGTAAACCGTACGGAAAGCCCGATCGTATTGTCGTCGCCCTCGGCGGCAACGCCCTCGGCAACAACCCCG
>UQNB01000046.1 GCA_900542235.1 uncultured Collinsella sp. | reverse complement strand
TCAATTGAAACCGTGCCCGCTATCTGATACTATATTATTTTATCGAACGTCTGTTCTATTCCCACTCAATGGTCGCGGGCGGCTTGGACGTGATGTCGTAGCACACGCGGTTGGCGCCGGGGACCTCGGCCACGATGCGGCCGGAGATGCGGGCCAGGACGTCGTAGGGCAGCTTGGCCCAGTCGGCGGTCATGGCGTCGCTGGACTCGACGGCGCGAAGGATGATCGGGCGCTGGTAGGTGCGCTCGTCGCCCATAACGCCGACGGACTTAATGTCGGGCAGGACGGCGAAATACTGCCAGCAGCTGTGCTCGGAGTTGCGCTCTCCGGTCTGCTCAAACAGGCGCTGGTTGTAGGCGTCGAGCTCCTCGCGCACGATAGCGTCGGCGTTCTTGAGGATCTCGAGCTTCTCCTTGTCGACCGCGCCGATGATGCGGATGGCCAGACCCGGGCCCGGGAAAGGCTGGCGGAACACGATGTTACCCGGCAGGCCCAGCGCCAGACCAAGCGCACGGACCTCGTCCTTAAAGAAGTGGTCGAGCGGCTCGATGAGGTCGAAGTGCACGCCCTCGGGGAACGGGATCAGGTTGTGGTGGCTCTTGATGGTGGCCGTCTTGCCGCCCGTCTTGCGCGCGCCGGACTCGATGATGTCGGGGTAGATGGTGCCCTGAGCCAGGTACTTGACCGGCTTGCCGTCGCACTCGAGCTGCTGGGCGACCGCGAAGAACTCTTTCCAGAACTGCGTGCCGATGATGCGGCGCTTCTCCTCGGGCTCGGTCACGCCGGCCAGAAGCTCGGCATAACGGTCCTCGGCGTGGACGTGGATAAAGTCGACATCGAACTGCTTGGTGAAAACCTCCTCCACCTGCTCGGGCTCGCCCTTACGCAGCAGGCCGTGGTTGATGAACACACAGGTCATCTGCTTGCCTACGGCGCGAGCGCCCAGAGCGGCCACGACAGAGGAGTCGACGCCGCCGGACAGGGCCAGGATCACGCGGTCGTCGCCGACCTTCTCGCGGAAGTCTGCCGTCATGGTCTCGGCCAGGTTATCCATGCTCCAATTGGGCTCCAGGCCGCAGATCTCAAACAGGAAGTTGCTCAGCAGCTGCTGGCCATACTCGGAGTGCTTGACCTCGGGATGGAACTGCGTGGTGAAAATCCTGCGCTCGACGCACTCCATCGCGGCGACCGGGCACACGTCGGTGCTGGCGGTAACGGTAAAGCCCTCGGGCACCTCGGACACGGCGTCGCGGTGGCTCATCCACACGGTCTGCTCCATAGGCGTGGAGTTAAAGAGCTTGGCGCCAGCCGTGCGCGTAATGGTGGCGCGGCCGTACTCGCCCACCTCGGAGTGGCCGACCTTGCCGCCGAGCGTCACGGCCGTGATCTGATGGCCGTAGCAAAAGCCAAGGACGGGAAGGCCAAGGTCAAAGATGGCGGGATCGATGGTGGGAGCGTCCTCGGCATACACGGAAGCCGGACCGCCCGAAAGGATGAGCGCAGAGGCGTTCATCTCGCGAATCTCGTCGGCCGAGATGTCGCAGGGGACAATCTCGGAATACACGTTGAGGTCGCGGACGCGACGGGCAATGAGCTGACCGTACTGCGCACCAAAGTCGAGTACGAGGACCTTTGCGGAAGCCTTTTGATCCATGGTTTCCCCCTCTTGTTGGCGGGGAGCCGGTGCCCACCCGCGTGAATGAACGAAAATAACTTTCATAGTGTACACGTTATATGGGGTTTCTCGTCCCTCGCAGCCATCAGCGCACGGCAAACGCACGACCTGGGCCCTATTTGACACCGATTGAAGTATTGCCAAACGTTACAGATGATGTAATACGTTTGAACATTGGACGCCCTGTGCCACAATACTGCCGAACGACTCCGCCTCTGCGGCGGCAAATACGATAGGAATACCAGCATGAAGCGCATCCTTCTCATCGCCACGGGCGGCACCATCGCATCGACCGAGGACGGCAACGGCCTCTCCCCCGCCCTGACCGGTGAGGAGCTCGCCCAAAGCGTCCCCGAGATCTCGGGGCTCTGCGAGCTCGATGTCGTGCAGCCCATGAACATCGACAGCACCAATATGCGCCCGAGCGACTGGATGCGCATCCGCGATGTCATCGTCGAAGGCTATGCCGATCATGACGGCTTTGTGGTCCTGCACGGCACCGACACCATGAGCTACACCGCAGCAGCGCTTTCCTATCTGATTCAGGACAGTCGCAAGCCCATCGTACTCACCGGCTCGCAAAAGCCCATGGGCAACCCCTTTACCGACGCCAAGCTCAACCTGTACCAGAGCCTGCTCTATGCGCTCGACGAGCACTCGCACGACGTTTCGATCGTGTTTGGCGGCGTAGCCATTGCCGGCACGCGCGCCCGCAAACAGCGCACCATGAGCTTTAACGCGTTCATTAGCGTCAACTATCCGCCCATCGCCTATATCCGCAACGACCGCATCGTGCGCAACGGGCTTCACGGCACGCATCAGGGCGAAAACCCGGTGCGTTTCTACGACAGCATCGACCCGCGCGTATTTGTACTCAAGCTTACACCCGGCGTAAACCCGGGCATCCTCGACGCCCTTGCCGACAGCTACGATGCTGTAATCCTTGAGACCTTTGGCATTGGCGGTATCCCCGAGTTTGGTGAGTCGGGCGAGTCATTCCAAGAGGCGATTTTCCGCTGGGTCGATTCGGGCCGTACTGTCGTTATGACCACGCAGGTCCCCGAGGAGGGCCTCGATCTGGGCGTTTATGAGGTCGGCCGTGCTTACGCCGATCATCCGGGCATTCTGCGCGGCGACGACATGACCACCGAGACGCTCGTGGCCAAAACCATGTGGGCGCTCGGCCAGTCACGTGATGCGTCAGAAATTCAGCGCCTGTTCTACAGCCAAGTCAACCACGACCGTATCCCGATGGCGTAATCCCTAAGGCAGCCCCACTTATCGCAGCCTTAAACGACAGGTGGTCCCCCTCGGGCCGTGCAAAAATCAGAGTATTCTGCAATTTCTCCGCCGGAGGCATAGAATCGGCCGATTGTTAGACGAACTTTTAGGACGAAGATTCCGTCTAGTAAATATTTATTCCTCATTTTTATTTAGCATGTGGATTATCTACTGCCAAAAAGGCAAAGCAAGCCGCTCAAGCTACCATCCACGGCTGAACAGGTGCTGAATACTCGCGATTTTGCACATCGCAACCAGGGGGACCCGCCCAAAGAGCGTCAAATACAGCGGTGGAACGCCCTATTCGATACCCTCGAGAAGCTCTGACACCGTCATGCCGAGTGCAGGCGCGATCTTAAATAGAACCTTGAGCGTGAAATTTGCCGTTCCATCTTCGATTCTGTCGAGATAGGGGCGGCTGATTCCTGCTGCCACACAAAAATCGACCTTGGAGATACCAAGGTCCCTGCGCGTCTGCTCGACTCGCTTGCCAAGAATCTGTTTCGCACGTTCGTCCATGCAGCCGAGTTTGAAATGGAGCCGAACATAAACGTAAACTATAGTTTACGTTTTGCCGAATACACAGGAGTTTTCTATGTCGGCTTGCTCGATTTGCATGCGTCAGAAATCACGTTGCGCAGACGGTGTGCAGCCCAAGCTCGTCGTCGTTGAGGCTGAATGCCTTTCCCCAGACGAACGAACGGCCTTTGCGTTGTTATCGAGCCGTGTTGCGACCGCACTACTCCCCGACCCAGCGCAAGGCGAGCTCGCCGCTCAATGTCAGGCGTTCGGCTGCACCCTTGACCAGGCCGTAGTAATAGCAACCAGCCAGCGTGGGCTGCCACTTCTCTTGGAAGCCGGTACCGCGCTCACCCTTCGCGGCGCCGGATACGAAAACGAGGCCGCCGCCGATATGGTCTTTAAGCCACGATCGAGCGGCGGCCTCGCAGCAGCCATTGAATATGCGTGCAGGCTCGTTGCCTAAAAGGACAGGCTAGAAACCAAAGCCAAAGCCCGTTCCGGTAATCGCCGAGTACATAAAGTAAACGTTGATAACGTTGAGGAACACACCCGTGATGCAACCGTTGCGCAGATAGCGCTCGCACACGATGCGCGCCATGGCGGCGGAGTCCTCATTGTTCTTGGCCTGGCGTCCCGCCGTAAAGTACGTCGCCACGCTCAGCAGCAGGTTGAGCACCGGCAGTGCCAGCAGCTCGTAGCTCTTGCCCCAGCGCGTCACCTCGCCGGCTGCGTTAAACTTCGTTGCTACCTCGGAACCAATGTTGGGGATAACAAACGCTGCGACCACCAGCGGAAGCACCGCGAGCACCAGCAGCGCGATGCCCATGTAGCCAGCTTTTTTGCCATATTTAAACATGCGCGTCGTCCTTACACGTTAAAGCGGAAGTGCACGACGTCGCCATCGGCCATGACATAGTCCTTGCCCTCGATGCGCAGCTTGCCGGCGGCCTTGGCGCCCTGCTCACCGCCGAGCTCGATGTAGTCGTCATAGCCAATAACCTCGGCCTTAATAAAGCCGCGCTCAAAGTCGGTGTGGATGACGCCGGCGGCCTGCGGGGCGGTCGCGCCCTGACGTACCGTCCAAGCCTTGACCTCCATCTCGCCAGCCGTAAAGAACGACTGCAGGCCGAGCAGCTTATAGGCCGCCTGCGCGAGCACGTCCAGGCCGGGCTGCTCCAGGCCCAAGCTCTCCAGGTAGTCGGCCGCGTCCTCGGGATCGAGCTCGGAAAGCTCGGCCTCGATCTTGGCACAGATGGGCAGCGGCTTGACGCCGTCGATGGGCGCCAGGTCCTCGTTGAGCATGTCCTCGTCTACGTTGGCCACGTACAGGATGGGCTTCATGGTGAGCAGGAACAGGCCCTTAGCGGCAGCACGTTCCTCGTCGGTCATCTCCATGGACGCGGCGCGCTTGCCCTCGTTGAGCCAGGCAAGCAGGCGCTTAGCGACCTCGAACTTGGGCATGAGCTCCTTGTCGCGCTTGGCCTCTTTCTCGAGCTTGGGCAGCTGCTTCTCGAGCGTGCCCATGTCGGCCAGGATAAGCTCGGTCATGATGGTGTCGGCGTCACCGGCGGGATCGACGAACTCGCCCGTGCGGCCCACCTCGCGCATAACGTTGGGGTCCTTAAAGTAGCGCACGACCTCGCAGATGGCGTCGGTCTCGCGAATGTTGGCCAGGAACTGGTTACCCAGACCCTCGCCCTCGTTAGCCCCCTTCACCAGACCTGCGATGTCGACGAACTCGACCGTCGCTGGCACAATGCGACCCGGGTTAACGATGTCGGCGAGCTTTTGCAAGCGGCTATCGGGCACATCGACGATACCCACGTTGGGGTCGATCGTGGCAAACGGGTAGTTGGCGGCAAGGCCGGTCTTTTTGGTAAGCGCGGTGAACAGCGTCGACTTGCCCACGTTGGGCAGGCCCACGATACCGATGGAAAGGGACACGACAGCTCCTTTTGGTACAAGCATTTCAAACTGCATAAGTATAGCGCCACCGCAGCATCTGGGCGAACCCAGACGCCACGGCGGCACGAATGAAGCAGAGATAGGGGTCGCTGACTAGTCCGCGAGCTTTTCCACCTGGTCGAGCATCTTGTCAAGCTTGGCCTTTGCCTCGGCCTTGACCTTCTCAGCTTCTTCGTGAGCCTTCGCCTTCTGGGCGGCCTTTTCCTCGGCTTCGGGATCGACGACGACCAGATTGGACGCGTCATGCTTAACTAACTTGAGCGCATGCTCGGGGCACACCTTGACGCAGGCACCGCAGCCCAAACAATACGTGGACTCCAACGCAAAGCGGCCGCTTCCCACCAAATCGCAGGCGAACGTGGGACATACATTGACACACTCGCCACACGACGTGCACTTGTCAAAATCACACTCAGGCGTGCTCACCTGCATGTTCTGGGCAAGCTCGGGGTGGTTTTGCAGCGTCGAGAGCACCAGCTGCCGCCCGTGCGTGAGCGAACGGCGACGCTTGGTCGTCGTGGTGCCGCACATGGTGTTGAGCGTACGCTCCAACTGGGTAATCTGATGGCGATGGGCTTTGAGCTTCTGCGTCACCGAGGCCAGTGCCGCCGTTGCCGGATTGAGCTTTGTCACGGTAAGGCCCGTGGTGCGGGCGATCTTTTCCATGTACTCCTTGCGCTCGTACTCGCGGCGCTTATGGCACTTGAGGCTTTTGGGATCGACCTCCAGACCCATGCCCGTGCCCGCCCACTCCTCGGCGGTAGCAATGGCCTCGCCCAGGATGTCCTCGCCACCGGTGTTACGGCACTTATCGCACACGCCCAGCGGCAGGTACACGCTCACGTTGGGATAATCGGCCAGCACCGAGAACCAGGTCTCGGCCGTAATATCGCCCACACAGGCGACGACGACTTCATTTTCGCGCGGCATGCGCTTGAGGGCGCGCGTGCAGGTGACGTAGGCGGTCTCATGGCTCGTAGCAGCAGAGACAATGTCGTCGTAAACGTTTTTGGGCGCAAGGCGCGGAGAGATGATCGCCTCCGTCGGGCAAGCAGCGGCGCACAGGCCGCACTTGCGACAGGAGTCGAGGATCTCGATGGCGTCTTCCTCGACCTCGATGGCGTTGACCGGGCACACGTCCATGCACGCGGTGCAGCCGCTCTTCTCGTTTTTGCAGGCCAGGCACGGAATCGTGTTGCCGCGCGGACGCTCCTTATAGTCGGCAGGATTCCACTGCGGCGCTGACGGATCGAGTGCATCGGTCACGCCGCCAAGCGGGTTTTTAAGAAAGTCGAAACCCTTGCTGATCTCGATAATGTCATCAAATAGATCGTGTTCCTGCGCCATGCGCGGCCCCTCCCTGAGCAGTGCAAACAAGCAAGAGATAATGATACGCTATCGGCCCACGCCTCGGGCAAATTACACGCGGAGCATCTTTGCGGCAAATAGCCCCGGTCTATCGCCGCCTCGATTGCACAAGGTAGATCAAGCGCCAAACTATGCCTCGCGCATGAGCTCGACGAGCTTTTGTTTGGTCACCTTGGCCTGCTCGTTGGCCATATTGCGTTCGTTTCTAAAGGCCGCATCCGCAACACTCATCAGGTCGGCATCGGAAATCTCGCCAAGGCCCAGCTCCTTGAGCGTCGTCGGCAGACCGACGCGCTGGCAAAACTCGAGCACCTGTTCAAGCTCGGGCGCACGCTCCAGGCGCAGCTGGACCACCAGACCAAACGCTACGGCCTCGCCGTGCATAGCCTTGCACTCGGGCAAAATCGTCAGGCCGTTGGCGATGGCATGCGCCAACGCCAAGCCACCGCTCTCAAAGCCAACGCCCGAAAGCAGGATGTTGCACTCGATCAGGCGCTCAACCGCCGGCGATGTACGCCCCTTTTTGAGATCGCGCTTGGCAGCGACGCCGCATTCCATAAGCGTGTCGTAGCAGGCACGTGCCGCGACCAGCGCCAAGTGCCCCGACGCGCCACCGTGCTCGTTGGCGCCGTGCGCCGCGGCGCACGAACGCGCCTCGAAATACGTTGTCAGCGCATCGCCCATACCGGCGACCGTCATACGCAGTGGGGCCGCCGCGACCACGTTGGTATCGACCACGACCAGGTCCGGATTCTTCTCGAGCATCAGGTAGCGGTCGAACGACCCATCCTCGTGATACAGCACCGAAATCGCGCTGCACGGACCGTCCATCGAAGCCGCCGTGGGGCATACGCACAACGGCAGCTCGGCATAAAACGCAACGGCCTTAGCGATATCGAGCATCTTGCCACCACCGATACCGACTACCATGTCGCAATACTCAGCCCGGGCTTCCTTGGCCATTTCGACAACGGCATCTTCCGTACAGGGACCGTTGTAAATTTTAAAGAACGGCTCGCTTAGATCTTCATCCAGAAATCCATCGACGATCTGCCTGCACAGCCGATCCTCGGTGCCCTGGTCAAACAATACGTAGGCAGCGCAGCCCAACCATGACAAATACCTGCCCTGACGCGAAAGTTCGCCCGGCCCCTGAACATACCGGCCGGGACCGCCATATACCATGGGAAGCGCCATACGAGAATCCGCCCTTTCATCAACAACAATTGGTGCAAAGCAACCTGACCCCTTTGCACCATAGCAAAAAGGGGCAAAGCCATCTGCTTGCTTTGCCCCTTCCTTAGCTTGATTTACTCATCCATGAGATAGTAGTGGCCCAGAGCGTCGGCACCCAGGATGGCGTTTGCGACCATCTCGGGCGTCACCTCAAACGGCATGTTGCACATGGTGTCCTCGGGCGCGCAAGCGGCCTCGGCAACGACCATGGCCTGCTCGCGCGTAACCTCGGCAACGCCAAGCTCCTTCATCGTGACCGGCAGGCCCAGCTCAATGCAGAAGCCCAAGACTTCCTCGAGTTTCTCAGTCGGAGCATCCTCGAGTACCAGCTGGACGATGGTGCCAAAGGCGACCTTCTCGCCGTGATACATGCCGTGGCACTCGGGCAGCATCGTCAGGCCATTGTGGATGGCATGAGCAGCAGCAAGGCCCGAGCTCTCAAAGCCAATGCCCGAAAGCAGCGTATTGGCCTCGATGATATGCTCGACGGCAGGCGTGAGCGCACCCTTCTCCAGCGCGACCTTGGCCTTGACGCCATCGGCCATAAGCGTCTCGTAGCAGAGCTTGGCGAGCGCCAGACCGGCCATGCCGCCCTTGCCGCCAGCGCAGGTGCCACCGTCGGCATCGTGCGTTGCCTGGGCCTCGAAGTAGGTTGCGAGCGCATCGCCCATACCGGAAACCGTCAGGCGCACCGGGCTCGCCGCGATAACCGTCGTATCCATCAGGACAATGTTGGGGTTTGCCTTAAGGAAGAGATATTTATCGAACTGGCCATCGTCGGTGTAGAGCACCGAAAGCGCCGAACACGGGGCATCGGTCGAAGCAATGGTGGGGCAAATGATAACCGGGGACTCCAGGTAATAGGCGACGGCCTTCGCGGTGTCGAGGATCTTGCCGCCACCGACGCCGACGATGATGTCGCAACCGTTGTCGCGAGCGAGCGCAACCAGGCGATCGACCTCGCCCTTGGAGCACTCGCCGTTAAAGTCCTCAAACAGCAGCTCGGCCTTAGCCTCGGCAAAGCCGCCCTCGATCTTGGCACCGACGCGCTTCTTGCCCGAAGGCGTCACGATGACGAGGGCCTTAGCGCCGAGCGGCTCGACATAGGAGCCGAGCTTGGCGAGCTCATCCGGACCCTGGATGTACTTGCTGGGGCTATTGAAAATTGCAGCCATAACTATCCCATTCTCTAAAAGAAAAAAGAAAGGGGCTCCGTACAGATACGTGCGGAGCCCCTCGTTACGATAACAAGAGTCGATTAGAAATCGATGTCGGTGTCGTAGTAGCAGGCCTTGAGGATCTTCTCGAAGTCGGCAGCCTTGGTCTCACGCGGGTTCTCGGGCGTGCAGGCGTCGGTCTCGGCGTTCGCAGCGATCTCGGGCAGCTTGGCGAGGAACTCCTCCTCGGAAACCATCTGCGGGTTCTCGGCGTCGACCTTCACGCCACCATTCGCGTAATCCTTGATGGACTGCGGAATGTTGAGCTGGTCGTTGAGATCGCGAATCTTCTGGACGAGCGCAGCGATGAGCTCCTCGTTGGTCTCGCCGGGAAGGTGCAGGATCTCCTTGGCCACGTAAGCGTAACGCTCAGCAGCACGCGGGTCCTTGGAGTTCCACTGGATGACCTTGCCCAGGTACATGGCGTTAGCGGCACCGTGGATGATGTGGCCGTTCTCGAAGGCAGCACCGGTCTTGTGAGCCATAGAGTGAACGATGCCGAGCAGGCCCGAGGAGAAGGCGATACCGGCGATGCACTGAGCCTCGTGCATGTGCTGACGGGCCTCATGGTCGCCAGCATAGGACTTGGGCAGCCACTCGACGATCTCGCGGATGCCGTGCAGGGCGTTGGCGTCGGTGAACATAGAGGCGCAGGTGGAAACGTAGGCCTCCATGCAGTGGGTCAGAGCATCCATGCCGGTGTGAGCGCACAGCTTGGCGGGCATGGTGTAGGTGAGCTCGGGGTCGACGATGGCGACATCAGGGGTGATGTTGAAGTCGGCCAGCGGGTACTTGATGCCCTTGGCGTAGTCGGTAATGACGGAGAACGCGGTGACCTCGGTAGCGGTGCCGGAGGTAGAGGAGATGGCGCAGAAATGAGCCTTCTGACGCAGCTCGGGGAAGCTGAACGGCTGGATGATGTTATCGAAGGACTCCTCGGGATACTCGTAGAAGACCCACATGGCCTTAGCGGCATCGATGGGCGAGCCGCCACCGATGGCGATAATCCAGTCGGGCTCGAACTCGCGCATGGCCTCGGCGCCCTTCATGACCGTCTCGATGGACGGGTCGGACTCGACGCCCTCGAACAGCTTGACCTCGAAACCGCCTTCCTTAAGGTCGTTCTCGACGTCCTGCAGGAACCCGCCGCGGCGCATAGAGCTGCCGCCAGAAACGATGATGGCCTTCTTGCCCTTGAGGTTCTTCACCTCGTGGCGAGCGCCCTCACCAAAGTACAGATCGCGAGGATTGGTAAAACGTCCCATACTGTGCCTCCTAAACAAGCCCCTCTTAGACTTGCGTATATAACGGAGCACCCAATTGGCTCCGTTAGGACCGGTTTGCGCGTTGCCGGCGATGACAATGCGCGATGTCTAAACGTCTCAACGCTCAGACAAACACTATTTTACCGTTCTGGTTGGTCAGTTATTCATCCAAAGTTACCAATGATGAAACGTTTTTTCTATCCCTGAAGACCCTTGTGCAGCATCCATACCCCCAAGCTGGGCAAACGTTTTATCAAGGTTGACCACATATCCCGGGCAGGACGGTGCTCCTCCAAAATGTGCCCCGTTCGCCGCCAAAAATCGACCGTTTGCGGCACCGTGATACCACTCGGTCGTCCAAGGTGCCGACATTTGTGCGACATCCGTCTTCGTGGTGCAAAGGTGCAAGTCCAAGTGCGGCACCCCCGGTGTGCCACATGCGGGTAAACTAGAACCTTATATAGAGACATTTGAACCCTAACCGCAGCAAAGGAGGCCCCATGGCATTCGATCCCATTCAAGAGGATTGCCATCGCCTCGTTCTTGAGGCCTTGCGCCGCGACAATATCCCGCTCACCGACGGTGCCGCCGTAGAGCGTCTGATGGAACAATTCACCCGCAACCCTGCACCGCTCATCGTGCACGACTGCGACCGTGCCGGGCACCTCATTGCCAAGGTGGTCGAGGCTGTCGACTACCGCATCCCCTTTATCCCCGACGACGCCCAGGCAGAGCAAGAAGAAGCCGCAGCCGAGAACATGCTCCGCGAGGCAGCCGCGCTCGATCCGGCCAACTGGGATGCCCAGCGCATGCTGACGGCGCTCACCGCCGAATCCAACGAGGAATACGTACAGTACCTGGTGTCCAAGTGCGATGAAGTCGAGCATGACCTGGCGCTCAAGATCGCCTCGGCTCAGGACCCCTACGAGCGCGAGGCCGCTGGCGACCTCACGCGCCGCCCCTATCTGCGCTGGCTTGCCGCCTTGGCATCGCGCGCCCTCATTAGCGGCCGCTATCGCATGTCGCTCGAAGCCGCAAATCGCAGCTTGGACTTTGCGCCCAACGACCCCGCTGG
Organism: uncultured Collinsella sp.; assembly: GCA_900542235.1. Taxonomy (GTDB): domain Bacteria; phylum Actinomycetota; class Coriobacteriia; order Coriobacteriales; family Coriobacteriaceae; genus Collinsella. Next base: position 3,976 of record UQNB01000046.1, on the reverse strand, counting down.
TGTCCGCCACACCGCGATGCTCGCCATGGCAAAACTCGAATACCCCGCCGAGGAGCTCAAGCGCTTTCGCTCCGCTCACTCCGTGCCGTACCTCGCGAATACCCCGCTGCGCCGCCGCCCCAAAGATGCGGAGCGTGACTTGGACCCATGGACGCTCATCGCGCTGATGAGCGCTGCTTGGCGCGAGCTGGACTACGAGGGCGCCGAGCACTACTTGCGCATCCTTGCGCGCTCGTGTCCGCACGCAGCCGAGGCGCTCTACTTCCAAACCGAGTTTCCCGATGGCGTCTATGCCCGCGTCAACGTGGGTGCAGGCTCCACCGACGAGCTTGTCCTTGCGCTGTCCGAGGCGACGCCGGTACTGCAGGAGGGCCTGGGCGCCCCCGACAACGCCAGCTTTGCCGCCTGGATCGTCACCAACGACATCGTGCGCTCCCAGATCGACGAGCGCATCCTGCGCGCGGCCGAGCAGGGGCTTCCATTTAAGGGAGGGGACCTCTAATGGATCCGAGCGTCTACATCCCCGCCTACCTGGAGCGCACCTATCTGGCGTCGCACCCCGAGCTCACCGATGCAGCACGCGAGCTTGTCCATAACGACATTAGCGCGAATCCTCAAAAGTATGCGCAGGCCGAGCATGCCCAGGCACTGCTGTCCTATGCCGGTGTTCATCGCCACCTGCTCGACGAGCTCCATCGAATCGAGGACATGGGCAGCGACGAGGAGTTTGAGCAGACGCGCAATCGCCTGTTCGACGACATGCGCGATGAGCTGCTCAAGATCGTCCGCGTCGATGGGCTGGCCATCGACGCACAGCTGCTCGCCATCATCCTGGCCGACACGCCCGTTGACGCCTGCCTGGGCGACCTGATGAAGCTCGAGGCAACCACGGCCGATTACCTCCAACAAAGCGTGCCCGGGTTCGATATGGAGGCCCCACACTACTGGGCCAACAAGGTTTTGACGGACGGTGTGACGGCGTCAGATCTCACCGTGAGCGAGCCGGCACTTATCGGGTGGCTCCACACGCTCGAGGCCATCTCGCAGCTGTGCATGGCGAGCGCCCGCTACCGCGCTGCCGCCAACTACGCCCGCCGCGTCCTTAAGGCAGAAGGCTATCCCACCCGAGCTGCCGGCACCGTGTTGCTCGCCCTTGCTCGCCTGGAAGACCAGGACGGCTTTTTTGCCCTGGCTCACCAGCTCGAGGAACAGGTGGGGGCCGATGCCCTCGAGAACTCTCCCTGGTACCTACTCGCCCGCACGATCTTGCTGTTCAAAACGAACAAGATGCGTCCGGCGGCGCGTGCGCTGCGTGAGTTCGCTAACCGCTGCGAGGGTGGCGCATTCTTCTTGCTGAATCCCATGTACCAGACACCGTACCTTCCCTGCCGGCCCGAGCCACGCGATCCCTGGGATCTTTCACACCAGGCCGTTTGGGAAGCGGACGGCATTATCTCGGACACTCCCGACTTTGCCCCCTGGGCCAATGCCTGCGAAGACGTGTCGCAGCTTGCCCAGGAATTTGCGCGCCGCTACGGTTTTTAGTGACGCACTCGACCCGACCATATCGTTTACGTTAGGAACGGTTTCATGAATCTCCGCTCATCTCTTGCCTGCACCTCGAGCGATATCGCCCGCTGGGGGCTGCGCTCCGTCCTTAAGCGCCAGGGCGGCGTACTTCCCGGCCGCATCGCCATGAAGATCGACCCCGAGCTGCTAAGCGACCTCGCGAGCCTGGTCGACCGCAGCGTGGTGATCACCGGTACTAATGGCAAGACCACCACCTCCAACCTCATCGCCGACGCCGTTGCCGCCAGCGGCGCCACCGTGGTGTGCAACCGCGCTGGCAACAACATGGAGCCGGGCGTGGTGGGCGCGTTGCTCGAGGCGCGCGGCAATCTTAAGCGTGCCGGCAGCAGCAAGCGCGTAGGCGTCTTTGAGTGCGACGAGCTCTACACGGTGCGCGTCCTGCCCAAGCTCAAGCCGACCTACTTTGTGCTGCTCAACCTGTTCCGCGACCAGCTGGACCGCTACGGCGAGATCGACCATACCCAGGACGTCATCGCCCATGCGTTGGAGCTCTCTCCGACGACAACGCTCATCTACAACGCCGACGATCCGCTGTGCGCCTCGATCGCCGCGCGCGTCCCCAACACGAGCATCGCCTTTGGCATCGACGGCGCCACGGGCACCGAGTCCGACCGCATTAGCGACTCGCGTTTTTGCTCGCAGTGCAACGCCCCGCTGGAATACGACTATGTGCAGTACGGACAGCTGGGCGCCTATCATTGCCCTTCGTGCGGCTGGGGTCGCCCCGCGCTGCTCCGCCGCGTGACGGGCGTTGAGCTCGGCTGCGACGGCTACGGCTTTGACCTGGCCTTTGGACCTGAGGCCAACGCGCCCGCCGTGCACATCGCCACGCGCTACAACGGCCTGTACATGGTCTATAACGTCGCCGCCGCCTTCTTTGCGGCGCACGAGCTGGGCGTGGACGCGGCGCACCTGCAGCCCACGCTTAATGCCTACGTGCCCGCCGGCGGACGCATGGGCCGCTGGGATATTACCGGCCGCACCGTCGAGGCCAACCTGGCCAAGAATCCCGTGGGCTTCGATCGCCAGATCCAGTCCATTAAAACGGCAGGTGGCAGGCTCTGCGCCTTCTTCCTAAACGATAACGATGCCGACGGCCACGATGTCTCGTGGATCTACGATGTCGACTTCGAGCGCATCGCCGACACGCCGGGTCTTGTCGCCTTTGCCGGAGGCACGCGCGCGCACGACATGCAGGTACGCCTCAAGTACGCCGGCATCGATGCCGCGATTATCTCGGACATCGCGCAGGCGATCGGTGCCGTGGCAGACGAGGCCGCCGATGACACCTTCTACGCCGTCGCCAACTACACGGCCTTCCCGCCGCTGGTCAAAGAACTCGACGGGCTGAAGGGTGCCGATGCAGCCACGGTTGCTGCCCGCGCCGTAGTCCGTGCCGACGGCAGCGCTCTTCCTGTCGGCATCGCGCCGGTCGAGCTTTCGCGTCCCCTGCGCATCGTCTACCTGTATCCCGATGCCCTTAACCTCTACGGTGACGGCGGCAATGTTATCGCGCTCGAGCGCCGCTGCGCCTGGCGTGGCATTCCCGTGCGTGTAGACGAGGTCCGTATGGGCGAGACGCTTGATTTGACCGATGCCGATATCGTCATGATGGGTGGCGGCTCCGACCGCGACCAGCTAGCCGTGGCACACGAGTTGCTCGCCCAAAAAGACAAGGTCGCGGCCTATGTTGAGGATGGCGGCTCACTGCTTGCCATCTGCGGCAGCTATCAGCTGCTCGGCCGTTCGTACTATATGGGCGAGGATCGCATCGAGGGTCTGGGCGTCATTGCCGCCGAGACAGTGCGCGGCTCCGACCGCCTGATCGGCAACGTCGCCGTCAAGACCGACCTGGCACCCGAGCCCTTTGTGGGATTCGAGAACCACGGCGGCCGCACCCTGCTCGACGCAGAGGCGACGCCGCTCGGAACGTCCGTCGTCGTGGGCACCGGCAACAACGGCGACGATGGCTTTGAGGGCCTCATCCACAAGGGAGTCATCGGCACGTACTTACACGGGCCGGCACTGCCCAAGAACCCCGAGCTCGCCGACTGGCTCATCGCCCACGGCGTGGACGAGAGCCGCATCTACCGCGAGGATCGATCGACCAGTACGCAGGAGAACTTTGCTTACAGCGAAGAGATCATGGCGGAGCTGGGGCGCGTGTATCCCGACCTCGGCTACAATCCCTACAGCGGCGTGACCATCGACTTCGAGGGTCTGCGCGCCGCGGACAAGGAGAGCTTCAACGCCTTTATGACGGAGCTTTCCGCCGCGCTGCACGCCGAGGGCAAGACGCTTTACGCCGCCGTCATGCCCGCCGTCTACGGCGACGCCTACTTCGACGGCTACGATTTCAAGACGCTCGGCACGCTCTGCGACCGCG
>UQNB01000045.1 GCA_900542235.1 uncultured Collinsella sp. | reverse complement strand
AGTCGGGGCTGCCGCAACCGACCTCCTCGCCCATGTCAAAGTAAATCTCGGAGCACGGACCGCAGGGGCCGGTGGGGCCAGCGGCCCAGAAGTTGTCGTCCTCGCCCAGACGCGAGATATGATCCTCGGCAACGCCCAGGGAGCGCCACACGTCATGGGTCTCGTCGTCCTCGGTAAAGACGGTGAAGTACAGGCGGTCGAGCGGCAGCTTGAACTCCTTGGTGATGAGCTCGAAGGCCCAAGCGCAGGCCTGCTGCTTGGAGACGCCGCCAAAGGAGAAGTCGCCGAGCATCTCGAAGAAGGACAGGTGGCGGCCATCCTCGCCGATGCAGTCGATATCGTTGGTGCGGACGCACTTCTGACAGGAGATCGCGCCGATCTCCTTCATGGTCTTCTTGCCCTGGTAGTACTCCTTAAACTGGTTCATGCCGGCGTTGGCAAGCAGCAGCGAAGGATCATCGGGGACGAGGGACGAAGAAGGATAGAGCTTAAGACCGCGCTCCTCAAAGAAGTTGAGGAACTTGGAGCGAATCTCGGCCGTAGTCATTGACGGGTAGTCAGCACTCATAGAGGGAATCTCCTCGGTTTCACATCGAAACAGTTCAAACGTAACGATATTACCATCCCACCGCGCCTGTGCAAAAAAGAGGGCCGCCAAACAGCGACCCTCCAGCGAAAGTGCATGTTATTTAGGACTAAGCAATCATTTAAAAAAATGGTTTTAGTAAAATACCAATAAGAATCATCCGGAAGGAGCGACCGATGAATACCAAACGATTTATCCTGAATGCACTTCTGGTAGTAGCACTTTTCGCGCTCTTGGCCTTCTCCCACTGGTATTCAAACCAACCAGCATTTGGCTACGTATTATATGCAGTAACGTCCGGCGATAAGGCTTATTGCCCTCTACGCGCAATTGACGTTCTCTATTTCTATGTAGCTGGCCCCTTATCAATCGCTTTGCTCGTGTTTCTTGTCTTTTACAACATCAAGAAACGCTAACAGGGCCTATTTGGAATCCGAATCGTCCATGGAGCCGTCGATGCCGGTTTTGGTGTCGTCGTCTGTATTGGAATCGTCATCCTTGGCGAAGGGATTCTTGAAAAAGCCTGTCGCGTCGGGCTGAAGACCCGAGAGCTTGATCCAGGGATTCTCGAGCTCGGGCTTGGGCATGGCCTTGGCCTCGGGCGCGGTCTCGTTGCCGATGAGCTCGGACTCATAGATGAACGTATCGTCTCCAAGCGCGTCGTAGGCGGCGACCGGGTTGCCCTCGGCATCGCGATACGGCGTGCCCTTAAACACGGCGCCATCGTATGCCACGAGCTGGCGGCCGGTCTCGTTCTCAAAGTAGTAGACGAAAATGCCCTTGAGGGCCGCGCACAGCGGAATGGCGATAACCATGCCGATGGGACCCATGAGTGCCGAACCGATAACGAGGGCCGTCAGGCTCATGACGGGATGCACCTGCACCGAGCTCTGCATGACCTTGGGCGAAATGACGTTATCGGTGACGTTTTGGGCCACCATGGTCACGACAAGCGTCCATAACGCCAGCATAGGGCTGAACATAAAGCCGAGCACCGTGGCGATCGCTGCGCTCACCCAGGGACCGACAACCGGAACCAAATGCATAATGCCGGTAAAGATGGCCATGAGTGCTGCGTATGGATGACCAATGAGCGTAAAGCCGATAAAGGCGAGGATGCCACCGCAGATGGACGTCACGACCATGCCGCGCATATAGCCGCCGACCGAACGTGAAAGGATGGCAACCATAAAGCGGTACGAGGTCTCCTTTTCCTGACCAATGATGGTGCAGACCTCGTGGTGCATACGGGGATAGTCGCAGGCCAACCAATAGGCAAGCACCAAGCCCAGGAAGATGACGAACAGCTGCGAGGCCGTATTGGTAATGAGCGGGAATACACCGCGACCGAGCTCGGCAGCGATTTGCGAGACGTACTTGGACGCTACGGTAACCAGCGAAGAAAGATTGTCGTCCAGATACTCCTTGAGCGGTGTGTTGTTGAGCGTCTTGGCGTGCGAGAGCATCTCGTTGAGATCGCCACCAGCAACACGAAGCTGATTGGGCAGGCGGCTCAGGACTTCCATGATCTGACCAAAGAGAATCGGCGACAAGATGCAAACGACGCCGACGAGCACAGCAACGACCACAATAAGCGCGACAAGCGAACCTATGCCGCGATTCACGCCATGGTGCTCGAGCCAATTGGTTATCGGCGACATCACAAAGGCGATGATGGAGCCGACTGCCAAAAACTCGATAACTGGCGCCAGGATGCCCATAAGGTTAAAGATGACGGCGGCGATGGCAATGCAACCGACGACGCCCCAAATGCGCAGCGTCAGAATACGGGTATCGCGCAGCGTGCGGTCGGTTTGTTGGGGGTGCTCACTCATGAACGAATCATCACTCCGTCGGGGTCAATCTTATCTTGAATCTTCTTAAGCGTGCGACGCAGCAGACGGGAAACCTGCACCTGCGAGATGCCCAGCTTCTTGGCAATCTCGATCTGGGTCATGCCCTTTACGAAGCGCAGCTCAATAACCTCGCGCTCGCGAGGCGAGAAATCGCGGATGGCTTCCTCGATTACCAGGCGGTCATCGGTAAAGTCGAGCTCGTTGTCGTCGTCGGCGTAGCGATCGAGAATCGAAGGCGCATCATCGGAATCGGACGCACCGGGGGCCTCGATGGGCACCGAGGTGTAGGCCGAGGACGATTCCATGGCTTCGAGCACCTCGTCGACGGTCACGCCCAGGTAATCGGCGATTTCCTCAACCTTGGGCGAACGCTGAAGCTCGTTGGTGAGCTTGTCGGTGGCCTGGTTGACCTTGGCAGAGAGCTCCTGTAGACGACGTGGCACGCGCACGCTCCAACCCTTGTCGCGGAAGTGGCGCTTAATCTCACCCAGAATGGTGGGCGTGGCAAACGTCGTGAACTCGAGCCCGCGCTCAGGGTCAAAACGATCAATCGCTTTAAGCAGCCCAAGATAGCCGACCTGCAAAAGGTCATCGAGCGGCTCGCCGCGGTTCTTAAATTTGTTGGCAAGAAACCTTACCAGGTTCATATGGGACATGACGAGCTGCTCGCGGGCATCCGGATCACCGGTCTCCTTATAACGACGAAATAGCTCGCGGGTTTTCTCCTTGTCCCAAGCGGTCTTGCCGCTCCGGGAGCGTTCGGTCATATTAGATATCCGCCTTGAGGTCGAGGGAAAGCGTTAGGGGCGCTGTAGTCTTTTCGTAGGAGTCGCACACACTCGCCAAAATGAGCTCGGCATACACGGCAGCCTGGTCATCCTCATCGACAGTCGCCTGGTCGCCAAAGGTAAAGGTCATGCCCACATGCGATTCGTCGACATCGAATTTGATCGAGATATCGTCGGAATCAACAGCCGTGCAGCCAAAGATGAAGGCTTCTTCGGCAGCCATACGAATGTCCTCGATGCGATCGACGGACATAGAGCACAGGGCGCCGACGTTGGCGGCCGTCATGCGCACCAAGCGCGCGAGACGCGGATCACCGGCAACGCTCAGCGTAATGGGGCAGGTTGCTTCGCTACTCATCGCAGGACTCCTCGGAGGTCTCGGCAGGCGTATAGGTGTAATACTGAGCAGGCTTAGCAGCGAGCTTCTGAACATCATCGTCGTCAGCAGCGGCATCGTCGTCGCCAATCAGAACGCGCTCAGTGGGCTGCTCGGCCTCGGCGGCGGCAGCGGCAAGCTTGCGATCGGCGTCGGCTGCAGGAGCCTTCACCTTATTGAAGAGCTTCTGCACGGCGCCAGCAGCAGAATCAGTTACGCTCGATACGGCATTGCTGGCCTCAGCCACGCTGCCCGTGACCTCGGAGATGTCGCGAACGACCGCCTCAACCTCAACGAGGTTAGACGTCAGAGCATCAACGGCAGTCTTGCTCGACTTGAGGAGCGGCTCAACCTGTGCCAGCGCGGGGGTGAGCTCATCGACAGCGCCATCGAGCTTTGCCACCACGGGCTGTGCCTCGGCAAGCGTATTGTTAAGGTCGCTCACGGTCTTATCGAGCGAGTCAACGACGGTGCGAGTCTTACGCAGTGTGAGTGCAAGCTCAACGACGGCCCACACGCCGACAACAGCAAGCAGCAGCAGGGCGATTTGAATGGGACTCATACAAGCCTCCCAAAGGAATCGAAATACAGACGCTGTTCATGGTACCCCAAAGGGGACCGAACATGCCAAGCGTGAGATCCTGGGACAAAATAATCAGCAGTTACTTCGGAGCATTCCCGCTACGGTCGCGTTCGCTTTGCTCCACACGCCACTCTTCCCAACCGCGGCCCGCAGGCTGCCAGAACGCGCCGCGCTCCAGCCCCTCGGGCAAATAGCGCTGATCGACCCAGCCTTCGGGATAATCATGTGGATACTTGTACACACCATATTCATCGCTGCCTGGGCGATGACGATCGCGCAGATAGCTCGGCACCTCACGCAAGCCACTGCTATGGATATCGGCCAGCGCCGCATCGATCGAAGCCTCGCACGCGTTGGACTTGGGCGCCAGGCACACATAGAGTGCAGCCTGAGCCAGGTTAATACGACACTCGGGATACCCAATGACCTCGGCAGATTTAAACGCAGCGTGCGCTATAAGCAGGGCCTGCGGATCGGCGTTACCGACGTCTTCGGAAGCATGGATCATGATGCGTCGGGCGATAAACTTGGGGTCCTCCCCCGCATCGATCATGCGCGCAAGCCAATAGATGGTGGCATCGGGGTCGCTGCCGCGCATGGACTTAATAAACGCACTAATGATGTCGTAGTGCATGTCGCCGTTTTTGTCATAGGTAAAGCCACGACGCGGATTGGCAATCTTTACGTCATCCACGGTAATGGGATAGCGCTCCCCCGCCGTCGGTGCAGGCGTACCCTCGGTATCAGGGCGCGTCACGGCGATCTCACTTGCCAGCTCGAGCGTCGTCAGAGCCGAGCGTGCATCGCCCGCAGCCAGCGTGCAGATGGTCTTAACCGTATCCTCATCGGCCGAAAACTTGCCACCCAAACCCTGCGGCGCCTCGAGCGCACGCTCAATGAGCGTGGCGATATCCTCGTCCTTCAGGTGATCAAGCTCTACCACGCGCCCACGCGACAACAGTGCGGAGTTGACCTCGAAGTAAGGGTTCTCGGTCGTGGCGCCAATCATAATGACGGTACGGTTCTCAACCGCATGCAAAAGCGCATCCTGCTGCGACTTCGAAAAACGGTGAATCTCGTCGATGAACAAGATGGTACGGCGGTCATACGAATTCAGGCGCGTCTTTGCCTCGTCGATCACGCGACGCAGGTCCTTCACGGTACCCGTGACGGCGCTGACCTCGACAAACTCACTCTTGGTATGGTTGGCGATAATATGCGCCAGCGTCGTCTTGCCCGTACCGGCCGGGCCGTACAGAATCACGCTCGACAGCACGTCATGCTCAATCGCGGCGCGCAGCCACGAGCCCTTACCGACGGCCTTTTTCTGGCCCACATACTCGTCGAGCGAATTGGGGCGCATACGCACCGCAAGCGGGGCATTCTGAAAAGAGCGCTCGCGCGTCGAGGCAGAAAAAAGGTCGTCCATAGCCATCCCGTGCATCAATCAAAATCGTTGTTGACCAACAGTATACCTAAAGGATACGAACTACCGTTCGTTAATATAGGTGCGGTGCGGAAACTCCAGACCAGGGAATAGCTTGCTCGTCAGCTCGCAGAAATAGCCGTCCGTCATGCTCGCGATGTAATCCACCACCGCTTGATCCTTGGCGTCCTGCCAAGCATAGGTGCGGCCATAATAGGAAAGCTGCTGCTCAATACGCGAAATGTGGTGCTTAAAGATGTAGGAGGACTCGTCACCCTCGTTTATATCCTGCAGGCAACGGTCGTAGAGCTTTTCGAAGGCCTCGCGCAGCTCCGCTTCGGAGTCGCCTTCAATGCCGCCCTTGCTATAGATCTTCTCGTAGTTCTCGCGCTTGGCTCGGCGGATCTCCTCAAACAGGTCCTCGCTCATCTCGATGCGTGGCTTGCCATAGCTGTGCTCGACGATATCGATGGAGGCATGCGTGAGAATCCAGCTGTTGTATCCTCCGCCCAGATCATCGTCAAACGCGTCAGGTGACAGAAGGCCTGCCGCAATGGCGTCTTGGCGATCGCGCCCAACGTAGGCAAGGATATCCGAGATGCGAACCACGCAGCCCTCGAGCGTCATGGGACGCAGGTGCTCAATCGCGCTATAGCCAGTGGCAATGCAATCCTCGACAGTTCGGTCGAACTGGTCAAAGGAACTCATGTCCGAAAGCTCAAAAACACGTTGCTCGTACTCGCCGTTATGGCACAGGACGCCGTCGAGCGTCTGGAGCGACACGTTGCGGCCATACAGCGCATCGAGCACGCGGACCGACTGCACGTTATGGAAAAAATAACGACCCGTGCGCTCGTGATAGATATCGTTGAGAAATCGCTCACCGGCATGGCCAAAGGGCGTGTGGCCCAAGTCGTGGCCCAGGCCAATCGCCTCGATCAGGTCGCAGTTAAGCCCCAGGGCGCGGCCGATATCGCGTGCGATGCGCGAGACAAGCTGCACGTGCAGGCCACGACGCGACAGGTCGTCGTTGCTGCGAAAACTGAAGACCTGTGTTTTGCCGGCATAGCGAGTGTACGCCGGAAGATGAAGAATCTTTTCGGTATCGCGCATAAACGCCGGACGCATGAGCGTGCCCTCGTCTGCGGCTCGATCAACGCGACGGATGACCTGGTCATCGTCGCAACGGTACGGGTTGACATAGCCCGAAGCACGATCTGCGGCAATGCGCTCGACAAGTTCGGGCGATAACGCCGAGGGAATACGGTCCATGCGCGCCTTAATGACGGCCGTTTCTTGATTAGTTGCCATGGCATGCTCCTTAAGAAGGATGCACAATCGGTTACAATGTGCAGCCCACGACCTCGATTATGGCAAAAATCGGCACCAAAAACGGCAGCAAAGGCAGGGAGCGCGATTTTGTGAAGAGGCAAGAGAGGGCAAGGGCCAGGAGCGCGACGGCAAATGCCACGATGCCGCCCATAGGGTCGAGCGTGCAAAGCGCGAAGAGTGCCTTGGCATCTCCCATGCCGATGCCCGTGGCTTGACGGAGGCGCCGCCAAAGCGACTCAGTCAGCACAAGAGAAAGGTACACGATGACCGCAAGGCCAGCGTGGTCAAGTGCCGTGTTCAAGCCCGCATCCAGCCACACGCCCGCAAACGCCGCCACCGCACACGCGCCGGCAAGCTCATTGGGAAAGCGTCGCTCACGGGCATCAATCGCCGCGCCGGCAAAGACGCAGATCCAAAATGGGATATAGACCACAGGACACCTCCCGAGACAGCCCTCTCAAAAGCAAAACCACCACAAAGGCGCCTGCCCCCTTTGTGGTGGTTTTGATGGTGGTTATTTGGCGCCTTGCATGACCTCGTCGAGGGTAACGTTGACGGCGTGCTGCGTCGGGACCCAGTCGACCTTTAGGAACAGTGCAGCCACCGTGATGGGGATATAGCTGAACATAAAGATCGGGAAGGTAAACAGGTTAGTCAACAAACGCCACTTTTGCGCGCAATGAATGTGCTTGTACTCGAAAATGGTCGTGAGCAGCGCCAGGATAAAGAAGGTCTGGTACATCATGGCGAAAGTCATAATGAGCGAGGCGGCACAAGCCTGCATCTCGACCTCGGTGGCCAAGAAGCCGTGCGAAAGCCCGCCCACGATGAGGAAGGTCGCATTGGCGAGCATGGAGATCAGGGACAGTAACATGCCCGGAGCGATGGTCATAAACATGTCATATGCGGCAAAGCGATGATAGCAAAACGTCGATTTGACCAGATGTTTACCGTAGGTAAAGAACACCTGGTAGAAGCCCTTGGTCCAACGCATGCGCTGTTTCCAGGACGCCTTAAACGTCACGGGCTGCTCGTCAAAGAACTCCGCCGGCGCATAACCGATGCGGATGCCGTGAATGGCGCAGAACGTGGTGAACTGGATGTCTTCGGTCAGTGTATGGAACTGCCAGCCGTGCATGCCCTCGATTACACTGGCGGAGATGAGGTAACCCGAACCCGAGACAGCGCAGGAAGTCTTGCAGATATTACGCGCGTTGTTGAGGAAGCGGGCCTCACGCAGATACCAGGTGGCGTTGGCAGACGAAATCCAAGAGCTGCCGAAGTTCTTGGAGTTACGATAGCTCGTGACCACGTGAAAGCCCTGGTCAAAGGCATCATTCATCTTGGAGACGTAATCGCGGGAGATAACGTTGTCGGCATCGAAGATAAAGTAGCCCTCAAACGTGTCGGGATACTCGTTGAGAATGCGATCGAAACCAAAGTCCATGACCCAGCTCTTGCCCTTGCGGGCCAGGTCATTGCGCTCGTAAACAATGGCACCGGCCTCGCGCGCGAGCTGCGCGGTGTTGTCGGTGCAGGCATCGGCGACCACGAAGACCTCGATAAGCTCGGACGGATAATCCTGGTCCTTGATAGAGCGAACAAGGTTGGCGATCACGGCCTCCTCGTTATGCGCCGCAATGAAGAAGGCATAGCGGTGGAGTTTTTTGGCCTTGGGAGGCGCGACCTCGCCACGGAGAGCGCCGATGACAAAGAAGACCACCTGGTACAGAAAGCAGACCGTGAGCAGCGTGACGACAATCTGGTTGAAGATCACGATGGGCGTGTTAGTTTGTAAAAAGGCGAGCATGCAGGCTCCCAGGAACGCGTTACGTAAACAATCGTATATATTACCGTAGGGTGACCGAGTTCAAGAAACCACCTAATACTGGCTAGGCTTCGAGGAGACCGAGCTGCGGAACGATTTCGTCGCCGGCAGCGGTGCGGCCAAGCGAGCGCGGGGCCAGGTCGTCAAGAACCGCAGCGAGATCCCACGGCAGCTCGTCGCGGCACTCAATGCGATCCCCCGTCACGGGATGGTCGAATGCGACGCGCCAAGAATGAAGGAATTGCCTGGTCAGGCCCTGATCGGCGCGTGCATCGCACTTACCGTAGAGCGGATCGCCCACGCAGGCGTGGTTGATATGGCGCATATGCACGCGAATCTGATGTGTGCGGCCCGTAAACAGGTGGCACTCGACGAGCGTGTAGCCGTCGTCAAAACGCGTGGAATCAAAACGCTCAAGGACCTTGAAGGTCGTGATGGCTTGGCGCGCAAAGGGATCGTCCGAAACCGCCATCTTCACGCGGTCGCGCGTCGATCGGGCAATACCGGTGTTGATGGTGCCCTCGTCCATGGCGATGTGCCCGTGAACGAGCGTAATGTAGCGGCGGTCGAGCGTGCGCGTGCGAATGAGATTTTGGAGCGCGCGCTGGGTGTCATCGTCCTTGGCCGCAAGCATGAGACCCGAGGTATCGCGATCCAAACGATGCACGATACCGGGGCGGTCCTCGCCCTGCACGGTGCCCAGATGGTCGATACCACAGTGATAGACCAGGGCATTCGCGAGCGTACCGCTCTCATGACCATGCGCAGGATGGCACACCAGGCCGCGCTGCTTGGAGAGCACGATAAGATAGTCGTCCTCGTAGCGAATGTCGAGCGGGATGGCCTCGGGAATCACATCGGTGGGATCGTGCGGCTCGGGCAGATCGACCGAAATACGGTCGCCGGCTCGCACGGCGTACTTTTTGGACAGGCAGGTCTCGCCATTGACACATACAGCACCGCCCTCAATCAGATGCGCGCAGGCAGAACGCGTAGGGCAGCCGTCATTGGCGCCCAGATAGGCGTCAAGACGCTGACCAGCGGCATCATCGGCAACAAGGATATGGATGTCGGCCATTAGCGCTCATTCCTTTCGCGAATCTTGCGGGTACGCTCCCCACGCTGCTTGGCTTTGCGCTTGGCGCGGGCCTCGTCACGGGCGTTAAGCTCGGCGGTCGCATCGACCTCACGGGCCGCGGGGCTCAAGAACATGTAGCCAAAGAGGGCGACCACGACGCCCACGGTAATGCCGATATCGGCAACATTGAAGACGGGGAAGTCAATGAAGGTGGTGGCAATAAAATCGGTCACGAAGCCAAAAGCCAAACGATCGATAGCATTGCCGATAGCACCGCCCGCAACCATCGCCATGCCCACAACCTCAAGATGAGCAAGCTGGGGTGCACGAACGAGGTACACGGCAATAGCAATAATGACCGCCAACGCCAGCACGGCAAACGCGATGCCATGCCCCTCGCCCATGCTAAAGGCAGCACCGATATTGCGGACAAACATAAAGTCGATGACACCAGGGATGACGGTCACATGCAAAGCGTCGCCCACGGCACGAACCGCGAGCTTGGTCAGCTGGTCAAGAAGCAGCACAGACAGCGCCACCCCACCAGCAACACCCAACCGCCAACGCAAAGGCGGCGTCATATCCCCAGCACGACCCAAATCAATCCCCTACCCTCAAAAGCTCAAATTACGCTTAGTGCAAGTAACCATCTTATATTGCCACACGCAGAGCGCACGACATATCCACCAACGCAAGCGAAATAACCAGCTAAAAACGAAAGCGGCATTCCGAAAAACAGAATGCCGCTTTTATTCAGCGGAGCAAATGGGCCGAAGGCGCCCAAATTCTCCCTATAACTAAAATGCCGAGTTACCGTGCCTTAAAGGGCATTCGCACACCTCTTGCAAATGTGAGCGTGGCCGTTGTACTCGCCGACGGTGGTGCGGTAGTTCCAGCAACGGTCGCAGCACTCGCCCTCGGCAGCCTCGATAGCAACGGAAAGCTCCTCGCCCTGGGTCAGCTCAACATCGGAGACGATGTAGAACTCGGCCAGATCGACGGCCTTGTCGCCGGTCAGCAGCGCGTACATCTCGGCGGGAACGACCGCCTTAACGCGGACCTGCTGGCTCTTAGTGAAGGTGCCGGCGGAGCGGGCATCCTCAAGGGCCTTGGTCACGGCGCTACGGAGCTCGAGTGAAGCCTCGAGCACACCCTCAAACTCATTGGCCTCGTCGAACGTGATGGGCGACTTGTACCAATCGAGCAGCGCGGCGTACTTCTGGTGATCGACGCAGCCGGCGGGCGCATAGGCCATGGCCTCGTCGACCGTGTAGGACAGGATCGGCTGAAGGTCGCGCATGAGCATCGAGAAGAGCTCGGCGAGCACAGTCTGGGCGCTGCGGCGCTCGAGCGAGCCGGGCTTCTCGCAGTACAGACGGTCCTTCAGGGCGTCGAGGTACACGTTGGAGAGCTCGGTAACCACGAAGTCGTAGAGCGCGCGGTAGGCACGCGGGAACTCGTATCTGGCGTAGGCATCGTCGACCTCGGCCTGGACCTGGGTCAGGCGGGCAACCATGAGCTTGTCGAGCGGCAGCAGGTCGGCAAAGGCGACGCCGTCAGTCTCGGGCTCAAACTGACCCTCGAGCTCGGAGAGCAGGAAGCGCAGCGTGTTGCGGAAACGACGGTAGGCATCGGACGTACGAGCAAGGATCTCGTGGTCGATGGACACGTCGGAGCTGGTGTCGACGGAGGCAACCCACAGGCGGATGATGTCGGCGCCCATCTCGTCACAGACCTTATTGGGGTCGATGACGTTACCGAGCGACTTGGACATCTTGCGGCCCTGGCCGTCGAGGGTGAAGCCCTGCGAGACGACCGCCTTGTACGGAGCGTGGCCGTTGGCACCCACCGAGGTGAGCAGCGAGCTCTGGAACCAACCGCGGTGCTGGTCGGAGCCCTCAAGATACACGTCCGCCGGATACTCAAGCTCGGGGCGATACTCGCAGACGGCCTTCCAGGAGACGCCGGAATCCCACCACACGTCGAGGATGTCCTTATCGGCCTTAAGGTGATGGCCGCCGCACTTGGGGCAGACGCAGGCCTCGCCCAGGTAGCTCTCGGGAGCATCGGTGAACCAGGCGTCGGAGCCCTTCTCGTGGAAGAGCTTGATGACAGCGTCGAGCGTGGCGTCGTTCATGACCTTCTCGCCGCAGTCGGCGCAGGTGTAGCTCGGGATGGGCACACCCCAGTTGCGCTGACGGCTGATGCACCAGTCGGGACGCTGCTCGACCATGGCGCCGATGCGGTTTGCCGCGTGGGCCGGATACCACTTGACGTTCTCGCGGACCTCCTTGCCAGCCTGCTCGCGCAAACCGGTCTTATCCATCGAGACAAACCACTGGTCGGTAGCACGGAAGAGCACCGGGTGCTTACAGCGCCAGCAGTGCGGATAGCTGTGCGTGATCTTCTTCTCGAGAACCAGGGTGCCGCGCTCGCGCAGGAACTCGATGATGTGCGGGTTGGCCTCGTCGGTATCCATGCCGCTGAAGGGGCCACCGGTGCCAAACTCCTCGCCGGTATAGAACTTGCCGTCGTCATCGACCGGCATGCAGATGTCGGTGATGCCCTCCTTGAGGCAGGCAAAGTAGTCGTCGACGCCGTGGCCGGGCGAGTTGTGGACGATACCGGTACCGTCGTCGACACCGACGTAATCAGCCAGCAGCGCCACGCCCTCGACACCGTCAAAGATCGGCTGCTTGTAGTGGATGTGATGGAAGGTCTCGGCGGGAACCACGTAGGGCTTGCCGTCGACCATGACCGGGGTGTACTCCCAGCCAAACTCCTCGCAGCACTTGGGAGCCAGGTCCTCGAGCATGACCTCGGCGCGGCCATCGTGCTCAACGGCGACATAGGCGGCGCCGGGCTTGAGGGAAACAGCCTGGTCGGAAGGGATGGTCCACGGCGTAGTCGTCCAGATGATGAAGTCGACCGGGCCGTCGAAGTTCTCGAGGCCGGCGGGCTTGGAGGTCATCTCAAAGCGCACGAAAATGGACGGGCTCGTCTCATCGGAGTACTCAATCTCGGCCTCGGCGAGTGCGGTGTGGCAGTGCTTGCACCAGTGGACGGGCTTGTGACCGCGATAGATCATGCCCTTGTCGAACATGGCCTTGAAGACCTCGATGTCGGCGGCGTCATGCTGGTGATAGAGCGTCAGATAGGGGTTGTCCCAGTCGCCGAGCACGCCCAGACGACGGAAGCCGGCCTTCTGCAGCTCGATGTTCTCGACAGCGAACTCGTTGCAGAGCTCACGAATCTTGGCCGTGGGGGTCTGGTTGAACTTCTCGGTGCCGAGCTTCTCCTCGACCTTATGCTCAATCGGCTGACCGTGGCAGTCCCAACCGGGGACATAGGGAACCTCATAGCCCTGCATCATCCAGTAGCGGTTGATCATGTCCTTAGAGATCTTATTCATGGCGTGGCCGATGTGGATCGGGCCGTTGGCGTACGGAGGGCCATCGTGCAGCACGAACTTCTTGTGACCCTCGTTCTTCTTCAGAACCTGCTCGTAGACCTTGTTGTCCTGCCAGTCCTTAAGTCGCTTAGGCTCAGACTTGGAAAGACCGGCACGCATGGGAAAACCGGTCTTGGGCAGATTCATCGTCTGCTTGTACTCGTTTGCCACGGTACCCCTTTCATGTCATGGGCGCGCACGCCCTCTGGGCACCAAAAAAGCGCCCGTCCCTACAAGCTGGGACGAAGCGCCACAAAACGAGCTGCACGCCCGCAAAAGCTCTTCGCTTAACCACCCAGCTTAGATGCCCTCGCCCGCGTATTCGCGCGCTCGCATCCGTTACTCGGCTGGCCTGTATCGACGACCATCTCGGCGATGTCTACTAAGATGTGCCTGTACGGCACGTCCGTTGGGACCGCAGCTCCGGGGTGATTTTCATCGGTCGCATGCACGGGTTCTCAGCGCTCCCCGCTCTCTGTAGCATGCGGACGGCCGACTACTCGTCCCCATCAACGCTTATGCGGAGTATGCTAGCACGTTCCGCGCCGACGAAAAACCCTCAACACTGGTTTTATACGTTCGAAATTTCTCGAGGCTGTGGACCTTCTCTTGGAGCAAAATACCTGAAAGCACTTTATCGAACGAAAGAAGGTTGCTATGCGCACGATTGGAATGAGCGACTACACCGTTGGCGAGGATTGCTTTGACGAGCTGCCCGGCGCGCTGGCCGAGTACGGAGCGACAAAGGTCGCGATCATCGGTGGCAAGCGGGCACTGGCCGCAGCACTTCCCGGTATCGAAGCTGCGCTAGCGGGTACCGACGTCGAGATTCTGGAGACGCGCGTCTACGGCACCAACAGTACGCGCGCCAATATCGCCAAGGTCGTAAACTCCCCCGCCTGCCAGGAAGCCGACGTGCTCATTGCTTGCGGCGGCGGCAAGGCGCTCGACACCGTGAAGACCGCAGCCATCGAGCTCAAGAAGATCGTCTTTACGGTGCCGACGATTTGCTCCAACTGCTCCGCTGCGACCGCCATTGCCGTCGTGTACAACGACGATGGCTCGCTCGAGGGCTATTCGTACCCCAACCGACCGGCGCACATCTTCATCAACCCCAAGATCATCGCCAAGGCACCGGCAGAGTACTTCTGGGCCGGCGTGGGCGATGCCCTGTCCAAACAGCCCGAGGTCGAGTACGCCACGAGCGCCGGCAACCTGGAGCACACCGCCGGTCTTGGCCTGGCGCTCGCCCACACCTGTTCCGAGCCACTGTTTACCTATGGCGTCCAGGGTCTTGAGGACGTGCGCCAGAACCTGTCGAGCGAGGCCGTCAAGCAGATCGCGCTCGACATCGTGGTCAACACGGGCTACGTCTCCAACCTGACCAACCAGAACGATTACTACTACAACTCGAGCGTGGCGCACGCGTTCTACAACGCCACCTGCAGCATTCCGCGTGAGGGCACTTACCTGCACGGCGAGGTCGTGAGCCTGGGCGTGCTCGTGCTGTTTGCCTATACGGGCGACACCGAGAACCTTGAGCGCTATGCTGCCTTTAACAAGCAGATGGGGCTGCCCGTGACGCTTGAGCAGGTCGGGCTTTCCGAGTCCGATATCC
Organism: uncultured Collinsella sp.; assembly: GCA_900542235.1. Taxonomy (GTDB): domain Bacteria; phylum Actinomycetota; class Coriobacteriia; order Coriobacteriales; family Coriobacteriaceae; genus Collinsella. Next base: position 760 of record UQNB01000045.1, on the reverse strand, counting down.
CGGCCCTGTGCGAGTACGCGCACGCCACCAACGAGTGGAAGCAAGGCAACCCGGAGCCCTTCACCGACGAGAAGTTCGCCGCCGCCATCAAGGCCGCCAACGCCTACGGCCGCACGCTCTAGGCCTAACCCAAAACCACCACAAAGGGGACAAGCACCTTTGTGGTGGTTTTTTATTGCTCCAACATTCAGTTCGCACTCGAACCCGAATCTATACGAGAAAGGGTCCGGGTACGTTTTTTGTTTATCGGTAATTCTGCGGAAGGACCACTCGGAACGGTAAACAGAAACGAACAGAGGCAGAGTACCATCGTGGTGATGGTATCCTGCCTTTTGTTTTGCGGAACCAAGGTCGCTTTATGCGAACTTGATCGCCACTTATATGGCGCATTGATGGCAATTGCTGCGTACGTGCGTACCGGGAGCCTGTACACCTCTGGCAAGGCGTAACACACTAGACTTTGTTCCAAAGTCCGTGTGCTAAGGGGGCAGGCCCCTTAGAATTCCTGTGGAGTGTGTACGCACGTACGCAGGAAAACGGCAAAATTTCGCTATATCAGGGCGTTCTTTCATTGGAGAGTATGGTATACACGGCTTAGTTCAACAAATAAGAATTTATATATAAAGGAGAATATTGATGAAACTGTTTTTATGTTCTCACTTTTCAAGTGTAGGAAGTCTGATAAAGGAAGAAATTGAAAATAAAAAAGTCGCATTTATTCCAACAGCTTCGCTGCGTGAAGGCTACACCGGTTATGTCG
>UQNB01000044.1 GCA_900542235.1 uncultured Collinsella sp. | reverse complement strand
GGCCCTCGCGGCCTAGTCGCTATTTAGGGCGTCCAAGATTTGGGACGCAGTTCAAATTCGGACGGGCTTCTGTGCTCGATATAAGGGTTAACGAAAACCACCACAAAGGTGCCTGTCCCCTTTGTGGTGGTTTTCCAGGGCGTTAGCCCAGCAGCATGCGGTCGTTGGCGAGCTCGCCGCCCGAGACCTCCTCGAACTTCTGCAGTAGGTCGGCGACGGTGAGCGACTTTTTCTCATCGCCCGCCACGTCGTAGATCACGTGGCCCTCGTGCATCATGATCAGACGGTTGCCCAGACGGATGGCGTCGTTCATGTTGTGCGTGACCATGAGCGTGGTCAGGTGGTTCTCGTCGACGATCTCCTCGGTCAGGCTGAGCACCTTCGATGCCGTCTTGGGGTCGAGGGCCGCCGTGTGCTCGTCGAGCAGCAGCAGGCGCGGCTTGGTGAGCGTGGCCATCAGCAGGGTGAGTGCCTGGCGCTGGCCGCCCGAGAGCAGGCCGACCTTGGCGTTGAGACGCGTGTCCAGACCGAGGTCCAGGCGCTTGAGCAGTTCAACGTACTCGTCCTTCTCGGCCTTGGTGACGCCCCACGAAAGACCGCGACGCTGGCCGCGGCGCTTGGCGAGGGCCAGGTTTTCGGCAATTTGCATGTCGGCTGCGGTGCCGCGCATGGGGTCCTGGAACACACGGCCCAGGTACTTGGCGCGCTGCGACTCGCTCAGACGCGAGATGTCGGTGCCGTCGAGCTCAATAACACCAGAATCGAGCGGATACACGCCGGCGATCATATTGAGCAGCGTGGACTTGCCGGCGCCGTTGCCGCCAATCACGGTTACAAAGTCGCCATCGTTGAGGGTGAGGTCGACGCCGGTGAGCGCGCGCTTCTCGGTGACGGTGCCCTTGTTAAAGGTCTTCTTGACGTGCGAGAGCTTAAGCATCTGCCTCATCTCCCTTCGTGTAGGAGCTGCGGAGCTTATAGCGCTCCCAAACCACGGGCACGCACAGGGCAACGGCGACGATCACGGCGGAGAGCAGCTTCATGTCGTTGGCGTCCATGCCCAGTTGCAGCACGATGGCGCGGATGAGGAAGTAGACCACGGAGCCAAAGACGGCGGAGGCCAGACGGACGGAGAACTGCGTGAGTCCGCCGGGCAGCAGGCGGCCGAGTACCTCGCCGATGACGATGGCGGCAAGGCCGATAACGATAGCGCCGGTACCCATGCCAATGTCGGCATACTTTTGGCTCTGGCAGATAAGTGCGCCAGAGAGGCCGATGAGGGCGTTGGAGAGCACAAGGGCGATCATCTTGGTGGAGTTGGTGTTGACGCCCAGGGCGCGGATCATGTACTCGTTGTTGCCGGTGGCACGCAGCGCCGAGCCGATCTCGGTGCCAAAGAACCAGTACAGGATGGCGACGATGGCCACGGCCAGCACAATGCCCAAGATAATGGCAACGGTGGACTGCGGCAGGCCGGTCATGTTGCTGACGGACGAGAAGATGGTGCCCTTGGCGAGGATGGGCGTGTTGGACTTGCCCATGATGCGCAGGTTGATGGACCACAGGCTGATCTGCGTCAGGATTCCGGCAAGGATCGCGGGGATCTCAAAGACGGTGGTCAGAATGCCCGTGACGGCACCCGCGATGGCACCGGCACACATGCCGGCAAGCACGGCGAGCAGCGGGTCGACGTTATTGTTGACGATGAGTACGGCGCAGACACAGCCGCCGAGGGCAAAGCTGCCGTCGCAGGTCATATCGGGGATGTCGAGCAGGCGGAACGTGATAAACACGCCAAGCACCATAATGCCCCAGAGGACGCCCTGCGAAACGGCGCCCTGCAATGCAATGAGCATGCTTCATACCTCCTAGGATAGGGTGGACACGTGATTTTCCATAATAGCGGTACCAATGCATAAAAGAGCTGCGGACGGATGTTTTGTCTCATCCGAAACAAGCAGGGCGAACGCCGGTCTTTAGCGTTCGCCCCAAGGACTCAGATATTGAATAACGCGGCTGTGGCGCACGTGCGGGCCCTAGACGCGTTACCGCGCATGGCGCTACTCGTCCAGAGCGGAAAGGTCGATGCCTAGGGCCTCGGCCATCTCGTCGTTCTTGACGACGACCAGGTCCTTGCTCGAGAGGTGCTTGATCGGCATATCCTCGGGCTTGGCTTCGCCCTTCAGGATCTTAACGGCCATCTCGCCCGCGGCGTAGCCCAGGTCCTTATAGTTGATGGAGAGGGTGAACAGGCCGCCGGCCATGCACATACCCTCCTCGCCGGTCACGAAGGGGAGCTTATTCTCCTTGCAGATCTGGCCGACCTGCGAAGCGCCCGCGGCGATGGTGTTGTCAGTGGGGGAGTACAGCGCGTCGACCTTGCCCACGGCAGACTCGACGACGGACTGAATCTCGTTGGAGCTCGAGACGGTGAAGTCAGTGTACTCGAGGCCCAGCTTGTCGAGCTCCTTCTTGGCGGCCTTGATCTGGACGTCGGAGTTGGACTCGGCGGTGCAGTAGAGCAGGCCGACCTTTTTAACGTCGGGCAGGACCTTCTGCATCATCTCGAGTTGCTCGGCGACCGGGGTGAGATCGGAAGCGCCCGTGACGTTGGTCCCGGGCTTGTCGTTGTCCTGGACCAGGCCGGAGGCGGCGTAGTCGGTGATGGCACAGCCCACGATGGGGATATCGGCCGTGGCGCCGGCGGCAGCCTGCGCGGCGGGCGTGGCGATGGCATAAATCAGGCTGACGTTGTCGCCCACAAACTTGTCGGCAATGGACTTACACGTGGACTGGTCGTTCTGGGCGTTCTTCTGGTCGATCTTGACCTTAAGGCCGCTCTCCTTGATGGCCTTGACAAAGCCGTCGTTGGCGGCATCGAGTGCGGAGTGCTCGGTGAGCTGCAGAACGCCGATGGTGTAGTCGGAACCGGCGGCAGCAGAGCCGGAACCAGAGTTGCCGCCGCATCCGGCGAGCGGGGCGAGCGCGAGCAGGCCGGCGGAGACCAGAAGGCTCCTGCGGCTGATGGTGATGTCCTTCATATCATTACCCCCAGTATAAAAATGGCTGGAAACACTGCACTGGGACAAAGTGCAAGTGGGACTATAGTAGCGCTGATGTCCATTTTTACAACAGCCTGGCGGGTTTTTTAATACAGAATCGGATGGGCGGTACGGGTAGTCGAATGGGCGGCGGAGGGTCTTATGCGGCGGAGGAGGCGTCGTCCTCGTCCAGGGCGGCGAAGAGCTTCTTGCCGTCGAGGAGACGTGTGGTGACGTTTCTCATGCGGCCGATCTCTACGGTACGCAACGTGTCATCGGCGCCTCGCGCGTCATAGACCGTTCCCAGCAAATACGAGATGCCGTCTCGTTGCTTGATGGCAAAGGGCCGGAGTGTCATCCGCGCCACTTCGACCTCTCCGCGTGCCGTGACACTCGAAATATCAAAACTCACCGTGGTTCCGTGGTCGATGGCCTGCTCGATGAGCTCGCAGGCATCGATGCGCTTGACGGGCGTGCGTGTGGCCTTGGTGGATTTGCCGTCTGCGCTTGGAGCAGGCTCGGGCGCATCGAGGTAGCCGCGAACGTCGGCACTCGCCATGGCAACCAGGTGCTGCGCCATGCTTTTTCGAATGGCGATGGGTGTAGAGCGGTTGCGCATGACCATGCCGTGGAGCCGGATGATCTCTTCGTCGGTGAGCGGACGGGTCAAGAGTCGATAGCCCACGCCGCGCTTGTACTCAATTTCGTATCCGGCATGGCGAAGTGCGGAGATGGCGGTGTAGATGCTGCGCCGCGCCGCCGAGATGGGCATGCGGGCGGGGTCGTCGGGATGGGCGAGACGCCGGATCAACTCATCGGAAAGCATGGCCTTGTCCTCGCCGGTGTTTTCGCTTAATAGTTGCAGGATGCGAACGGCGCGATAGGCTGCCATCGAGGCGGCGCCCCTCGTCGTGGTCTCGTAAGTTTCAACAGCGGTTTCGGTCATGGCGTCCACGTCCTTTCCGTTTTGGGTGGCGACGGTATGGAGCCTAGGGCGCGGGGCTTTCCCAGGGGTGCAGGACGCTCCGGGCGGTCGGTAGTCGTCGGCAAGCGGCGGGTCGAGTTTTCAACAGCCCTGCTCAACTGACCAAAATCTTGCCAAAAGCTTGACGGATACTGTTGAAAAAAGCGCCCCTCGGCTTGCCGAGAGGCGCTGGCGTGATGCGCTGGAACGCGTTTGGTGGCGCTGTGGCGATTAGAAGTCGGCGTTGCCCACGGTGCGCGGGTGCGGCAGGACGTCGCGGATGTTGCCCACGCCGGTCAGATACATGACCAAGCGCTCGAAGCCCAAGCCGTAGCCGGCGTGCTTGCAGGAACCGTAGCGGCGCAGGTCAAGGTAGTACTTGTACTGCTCGGGATTCATGCCCAGGTCCTTGATGCGGGCCTCGAGCAGATCCAGGCGCTCCTCGCGCTGGGAGCCGCCGATAATCTCGCCGATACCGGGAACCAGGCAGTCGGCGGCGGCGACGGTCTTGCCGTCCTCGTTCATGCGCATGTAGAACGCCTTGATCTCGGCCGGGTAGTCGGTTACGAAGGTCGGTCGCTTAAAGTGCTCCTCGGTCAGGAAACGCTCGTGCTCGGTCTGCAGGTCGATGCCCCAGCTGACGGGGTAATCAAACTGGTGGCCAGCAGCGACTGCCTGCTCCAGGATTTCGACAGCCTCGGTGTAGGTAACGCGGGCAAAGTCGGAGTTTGCCACATGGTCCAGGCGCTCGATCAGGCCCTTGTCCACAAACTTGTTGAGCATATTGAGCTCGTCGGGGCAGGTGGCCATAACGTCCTTAAGGACGTACTTGAGCATGGCCTCGGCGTTATCCATGTAGTCGTTCAGGTCGGCAAAGGCCATCTCGGGCTCGATCATCCAAAACTCGGCGGCGTGGCGCGTGGTGTTGGAGTTTTCGGCGCGGAAGGTGGGGCCAAAGGTGTACACGTCGCCAAAGGCCATGGCAAAGTTCTCGGCATTGAGCTGGCCGGACACGGTAAGGCTCGCGTGCTTGCCAAAGAAGTCCTGGCTCCAGTCGACCTCGCCGGACTCGGTGAGGGGCGGATTTTTGGGGTCGAGCGTGGTCACGCGGAACATCTCGCCGGCGCCCTCGCAGTCACTCGTGGTGATGATGGGGGTGTTGACGTAGACAAAGCCCTGCTCCTGGAAGAAGCGGTGGATGGCGGCAGCCGCGACAGAACGGATGCGGAACACGGCGCGGAACAGGTTGGTGCGCGGGCGCAGGTGCTGCTGGGTGCGCAGGAACTCGACGGTTGCGCGCTTCTTCTGCAGCGGGTAATCCGGGGCGCTGGCGCCCTCGACCTCGATGGAGGTGGCAGAAAGCTCGAAGGGCTGGGGCGCATCGGGGGTCAGCTTGACGGTGCCGGTGCAAATGAGTGCGGCCGAGACGTTTTGATGGGCGATCTCGTCGTAGTTGTCGAGTGCCTCGCGGTTCATGACGACTTGCAGGTCGCGGAAGCAGCTGCCGTCGTTGAGCGTAACAAAGCCAAAGTTCTTCATGTCGCGGATGGACTTGACCCAGCCGGCGACGGTGACGGTCTGGCCGCCAAGCGACTCGGCATCGGCGTAAAGCTGCGCGATTTTGGTGCGGTTCACGTATCCTCCCATAACGGTTGAATGATAGTTATCCATACAGTTCGATATTCTAGCAGCTCGGCTCATTTGGGCTATACAGATAAGGCATTGGCGGGATGGTTTTTCAAACGAAAAGCGCCCACGGCAAATGCTCGTGGGCGCTTTTCGTGTTGCCTTTTGGCTGTGTGGCGCGGGGCCTGGCTACTTGGTCTTGGCTACCAGCAGCGGGTCGCCCAGCTTGACGAGCGGGTTGCCGCCGATAAGCGTTCCGGACTCGCCGACATGGTCGATGCTCTTAAGACGATCGAGCTCGGAGATGATGACGGTCACGATGTCCTCGTGGCCGGCGGCCTTGATGGCCTCGCGATCGAAGCTGATGAGCGGCTGGCCGGCCTTGACCGTGTCACCCATCTCGACAAAGCGGGCAAAACCCTTGCCGTTCATTTCCACGGTGCCCAGGCCAACATGGATGAACACGCGCAGACCGTCCTCGGTGATCATGCCGATGGAGTGGTTGGTGACGGTGGTGGCGCCGATACGGCCGTTAGCGGGGGCGTAAATGGTGCCGGTAATGGGCTCGATGCCGTAGCCCTGGCCGAGCATGCCCGAGGCGATGGTCTCGTCGGGAACCTCACTCAGATTGACGAGCACGCCGTTGACAGGAGCGTAGATGACGCCTTCGCGGGTGGCGAAGCTTGCTGCGGGCGGAACGGACGCCTCGCCCGACGAAGTGAACGTGGACTTGAGCGAATCGAGCAGACCCATAGATGCCTCCAACGTATCAGGCGCGCATGTTGCACGCGTGTGGTTTGCCGGAAACGTTTCGTACGTGTTTCCCAGCACGGTCAGCGCTCCTATTTTACGCTGTCCAACGATACCTCTGAACAGCGATTTTGTGATATATCAGTTGAAGGCCAACTTATTGCGGGGGTGTTTCTGCGCCGCGGGCTCAAGTGGGGTACGCTAAGGTGCGAAAAACGAGTGCGCACGAATCGCACGGAGGGAGCACCTATGATTATTGAGAACCATGCGCTGTGGGGCGAGGAGCCGACCGAGGATTATCCGGCGACGTTTACGTATCTGGGTGCCGAGCCGCTGCCCGACAAGCCCAATGGCCGCCGCCCCGCGGTGATCATCTGCGGCGGAGGCGGGTTTACGCATATCGCTCCGCACGAGCAGGACCCGGTGGCGTTTGCGTTTTTGGACCGCGGCTACCAGGCCTTTGTGCTCAACTATGTGACGAGCGCCACGGGCGACGTGAGCTTTCCGCACCCGCAGGCGGACCTCGCCAAGATGGTCGCTACCGTGCGCGCCAACGCCGACGAGTGGCATGTCGATCCCAAGCGCGTGTGCATCGTGGGTTTCTCGGCGGGCGGCATGATCTGCGCCTCGTTGGCAACGCAGTGGAAGACCGGACCTTTCGCGGGCCTTGCCGGGGCTCGTCCGGAGGATATTCGTCCCGACGCCGTGGTGCTGGGCTATCCGTTGCTCGACCTTGCCTATGTGCGCGATATGCAGACGCGCGACCCGCGCATCGACCTGCGCGTGCCCAAGACGGGTGGCAAGACGGGGCGCGATTTGCTCAACGACTATCTGTCGATGGTGACGGGCGGCGAGGCGACCGATGAGCACCTGGCCGACATTTGCCCTACCACGCACGTTTCGCGCCAGATGCCCCCGACCTTTGTGTGGGGCGTTTCGGACGACAAGACGGCGCCGGTCGCGCAAGTCTACCCGTTTGCGCAGCGCATGGCCGAGGAGGGTGTTGCATGCGAGATGCACGTCTTTGACCAGGGTGGCCACGGCCTTTCGCTCGGCAACGCCAATACCGCGGTCGACAACGAGGACAAGCAGGTTTCCGTCCGTCCCTGGATCCGCCTGGCCTTCCGCTTCCTGGAACGCCATATGTAAAAGTAGACTACTTGCCCGTTTCAAAAAGTCTGCTTAGAGGAGGAGCCATGCTTGAGGGTACGTATGTGGTTTCGGCCCAGACGCCGGTGGGGAGTAAACGCGGCGAGGTGACGTTTTCACATGGGGTGAACGGCGCGTTCAGGGCAGTGCTAAACGTCAGGGGTCTCAATATCGCTCTCTCGAGTGCCCGCGCTGAGGGCGATTTCTTTGAGCTCTCGGGTACTATCTCCCACGTCTTGATGGGCAAGGCGCCCTTTACATGCACGGGGTCGGTCGAGGGCGATCGGCTCACTGCTACCGCGCGGTCGGGTTCCGTTTCGATCTCGCTGAGCGGTATGCGCAAAGAGCTTTCGGGGCGCACCGCATAAAGTTTGCGCAGGTAAACATCGGTATTTGACTTTATAAAATAGTCCAGAGCGCTATCATTTGTCGTTACGAGTTGGTTAGCCCCGGTAAACGGTTAACCGCGTCTAACGAAAGGATGAGCGCGTGAAGCTCGATACACTCGAGATTGGAAAGGACGCCGTTGTCGCATCGGTGACATCCGACGATCAGGCGCTCCGACAGCATATTTTGGACATGGGCCTAACACCGGGCACCGAAGTCACCATGATGAAGTACGCCCCCATGGGCGACCCGCTCGAGATTCGCCTGCGCGGCTACGAGTTGACGCTGCGCAAGGACGATGCCGCTCGCATTGAGCTCGTGGGTATTCACGACACCGATACGGGTCCGCGCGTTAACGCCGCAATCGGCACGACGGAGCATCCGGCACTCGGCGAGGGGACGTATTCGCCCCGTGCGGCAAAAACGGCCGTGCCCGAGGGCACACCGCTGCATTTTGCCCTCGCCGGCAACCAAAACTGCGGCAAGACCACCCTGTTCAACCAGCTTACGGGCTCCAACCAGCACGTCGGTAACTTTCCCGGCGTGACGGTCGACCGCAAAGACGGCACCATCCGCAACCATCCCGAGGCGAGCGTTACCGACCTGCCCGGCATTTACTCCCTGTCGCCGTACACGGGCGAAGAGATTGTGAGCCGCCAGTTTATCCTGGACGAGCATCCCGATGCCATCATCGACATCATTGACGCCACCAACATCGAGCGTAACCTGTATCTGACGCTGCAGCTTATGGAGCTCGATTGCCCCATAGTCATCGCGCTCAACATGATGGACGAGGTGACGGCCAACGGCGGTGCCATCGACGTCAACCTGCTCGAGAGCCTGTTGGGCGTGCCCGTTGTCCCCATTAGCGCTGCCCGCAATGAGGGCATCGGCGAGCTGGTGGAACACGCCCTGCACGTGGCGCGGTTCCGTGAGCGTCCCGGCCGTCTGGACTTTTGCGCGCCCGATGGCCCGGACGGCGGCGCGTTGCATCGCTGCATTCACGGCATTGCCAACCTTATCGAGGACCATGCCTCGACGGCGCACATTCCGGTGCGTTTTGCGGCGACCAAGCTGGTTGAGGGCGACGAGCTGGTAACCGAGGCGCTTCACCTGGACCGTAACGAACTCGACGCCATCGAACACATCATTACCCAGATGGAGGGCGAGGCGGGCACCGACCGCCTGTCCGCGCTGGCCGATATGCGCTTTAGCTTTATCGGCGACGTGTGCGGGCGTTGCGTCGTCAAGCCGCACGAGAGCCGCGAGCACGTGCGCTCCGTCAAGATCGACCGCATCCTGACGGGTCGCTACACGGCCATTCCGGCGTTCCTGCTGATCATGAGCCTCGTTTTTTGGCTGACGTTTGGCGTGATCGGCGCGGCGCTGCAGGGCCTCATGGAGGACGGCATTGCTGCTGTCATCGCTTCGGCCGACGCGGGCCTCAAGACGTTCGGCACCAACGATGTGGTGCGCTCGCTGGCTGTCGACGGCGTGCTCACGGGCGTGGGCAGCGTGCTGACCTTCCTGCCGATTATCGTCGTGCTCTTCTTGTTCCTCTCCATTCTGGAAGACTCCGGCTACATGGCGCGCGTGGCCTTTGTCATGGATAAAGTGCTGCGTCGCTTTGGCCTGTCGGGCCGTAGTTTCGTGCCTATGCTCGTCGGTTTTGGCTGCACCGTGCCGGCTATTATGTCGACCCGTACGCTCCCATCCGAGCACGACCGCAAGATGACGGTCATGCTCACGCCGTTTATGAGCTGTTCGGCCAAGCTGCCGGTCTACGGCCTGCTGTGCGGGGCGTTCTTTCCGCAGGCGACGGTTCCGGCCATGGTTTCGCTCTATCTGATCGGCATCGTTGTCGGCTGCATCGCGGCTCTGGTGCTCAACCGCACGGCATTTAGGGGTGACCCGGTGCCGTTTATCATGGAGCTTCCCAACTACCGCCTGCCGAGCGTTAAGACGACGGTGATGTTGGCATGGGATAAGGCCAAAGACTTTATTACCAAGGCCTTTACCATTATCTTTGCCGCCACCGTGGTCATCTGGTTCCTCCAGACGTTCGATATCCGCTTTAATGTGGCCGCCGATCAGTCGCAGAGTCTGCTTGCCGGTTTGGGTAGCATTATCGCGCCGGCGCTGGCGCCGCTCGGCTTTGGCGACTGGCGTGCGTCGACGGCGCTCGTCACCGGACTTATCGCCAAGGAGAGCGTCATCTCGACCCTCACGGTGCTTTTGGGCGCAACGTCGCCCGCGGTGCTGTCAACTATGTTTTCGCCGTTTACCGCTTACGTGTTCCTGGTCTTTACGCTGCTGTACCCGCCCTGCGTGGCGTCCATCGGCGCCGTCAAGAGCGAGTTGGGAGCGCGCTACGCCGTGGCCGTGTTTGCGTTTCAGGTGACGGTCGCCTGGATCGTGGCGTTTGTCGTCCATTCGATGGGCATATTGCTAGGGTTGGCTTAGTTATTTATTGACGGCGTAACCTCTGCGTATCGAGTTGATTGCGGCCCCGCATCTGTCGCTGACGGATGCGGGGCCGTTGCTATATAATCGCCCCCGCTCAAGACAATCGGAAAGGTTTTGTATGACTCAGGCAAGGCATGACGGCATTACGCTCAAGCAGTGGCTCCCGCTTATCGGGCTCGCCTGTTGCGCGTTCGTATTCAACACGTCGGAGTTCATGCCCATCGGCCTTTTGACTGATATCGCCGCGTCGTTCTCGCTCACCGAGGCCCAGGCAGGCATCATGATCTCGGTCTATGCTTGGGGCGTCATGCTGCTGTCGCTGCCACTCGTGGTGTTTGCCTCGCGCTTTGAGTTCAAGCGTATGCTGCTCGGCGTGCTCGCCGTGTTTTCTCTGGGTCAGTTCCTGTCCGCTGTGGCACCGACATATCCCATCCTGGTCTGCGCGCGCCTGGTGGTCGCCTGCGCGCATGCCGTGTTCTGGTCGGTCGCCTCGATCATGGCTTCGCGCCTGGTCGACACCCGTCACGGGGCGCTCGCCATCAGCATGATCGCTACGGGCTCGTCCATCGCGCAGATCTTTGGCCTGCCCCTCGGCCGCGCCATTGGCCTGGCCGTGGGCTGGCGTATGACGTTTGCCGTGGTTGGGGCCCTCTCTGCCGCTGCGGTGGTGTACCAGGCCGCCGTGTTCCCGGCCATGCCGGCGGGCGAGCGCTTTACCGTCAAACAGCTGCCCGAGCTGCTCAAGAACCCGTTCCTGATTGCGCTCTACGCGGTCACGGTCTTTATGGCGACCGGCTACTACGCGGGTTACAGCTATATCGAGCCCTTCCTAGCGCAGGTCGCCCATGTCGACGCAAGCGCCATCACCATGACGCTGACGGCGTTCGGCTGCTCCGGCCTGGTGGGCAGCTGGCTGTTCGGCCGCCTGTTCGACGGGCACCGGTTCCCGTTCTTGGCTATCACGCTCTCCGGCGTGCCTGTGGCTCTGCTGCTCATGGGTCCGGTTGCACCGTCGCTCGTCGCCGTTCTCGCTGTTTGCGCGCTATGGGGCTGCTGCGCCACGGCCTTCAATGTGGCGTTCCAGGCCGAGCTTATCAAGTACACGCCGTCGGACTCGTCGGCTGTCGCCATGTCGATTTTCTCGGGCCTGTTTAATCTGGGTATCGGCACGGGCACCGCGATCGGCGGCGCCGTGGTGTCGGGCCCCGGTATCGCCTGGATTGGCTTTGCGGGCGGGGCGATTACCGTCGTGGGCGTCATCCTCGCCATTACGGTGCTGTTCCCGGCCATACGCCGCGCAAAGCCCGTCGCCTAATCACGTTCCCTCATCAGTTGCGGTGGAATAGAGACTGTTTGCCCGGTTTATTGGTCTCAACAGTCCCTATTTCACCGCAACTTATTTTGGGGGATGCGCGGCGGGCATACAATGGATGGCGTTGCGTGAAAGATTGCCGGGAGGTTGCTATGTGGGCATACGAGACGACGTTCTATCAGATCTATCCGCTGGGCTTTTGCGGAGCTCCGCGCGAAAACGCCGCGCCCGTTGCCGAGGATGAACTCGCCCAGGCTGCCAACGCCGCGCCTAACCCCGATGCTCCCATTATGAAAATCGCCCAATGGGCCGGCTACCTGCAGGAACTCGGCATCGGTGCTGTGCTCATTAACCCGCCGCTCGAATCCGACAGTCACGGTTACGACACGCGCAGCCTGCGCCATATCGACCGTCGCCTGGGTGGGGATGCCGACTTTGCCGCCGTGTGCGAGACACTGCATGCCCATGGCATCCGTGTGGTGCTTGATGCCGTCTTCAACCATGTCGGTCGCGGTTTTTGGGCCTTCCGCGATGTTCAGGAGCGCAAGTGGGACTCGCCCTACAAGGACTGGTTTCACATTAGCTTTGACGGCGACTCCTGCTATGGCGACGGCTTTTGGTACGAGGGCTGGGAAGGCCATTTTGAGCTTGTGAAGCTCAACTTGCAAAACCCCGCCGTGGTCGATTACCTGCTTGAGTCCGTGCGTCGCTGGGCCGAGGGCTTTGGCATCGACGGCCTGCGCTTGGACGTCGCCTATATGCTCGATCGCGATTTTATGCGTCGTCTGCATACTTTTACCCGTGAGCTCAAGTCCGACTTTGTGCTGATTGGTGAGACGCTCCACGGCGACTACAACCAGATCGTCAATGACGAGATGCTTGACTCCTGCACCAACTACGAGTGCTACAAGGGCCTGTACTCCAGCTTTAACTCGGTCAACATGTTCGAGATCGCCCACTCGCTGCATCGCCAGTTTGGCGGTGACCCGTGGTGCATTTATCGCGGCAAGCATCTGCTGTCGTTTGTCGACAACCACGATGTGCCGCGCCTGGCGAGCATCCTTACCGACAAGTCCTGTCTGCGCCCCGCTTATGGCATGCTCTTTGGCATGCCGGGCATTCCGTGCGTCTACTATGGCAGCGAGTGGGGGATTCCTGGCGAAAAGGGCGGCCCCGATGGTGACTGGGCGCTGCGACCTGCGCTCGATGAGCCTGCGCCCAACGAGCTGACGGCCTTCATCAAGCAGCTCGCGCACCTGCGCTCGGCAGACGACGCGGCGGCCCGTGCCCTCAACTATGGTGCCTATCGCAACGTGGTGATCCAGAACAAGCAGCTGCTGTTCGAGCGCGCCTACGACGATGCGACGGTGCTCGTGGCGGTCAATGCCGTGAACGAGCCCTATACCTTTGGAGCCGGCGAACTCAACGGCTCCTTCGTCGACCTGCTTGCCGACGATGCACCCACGGTCGAGCTGCCGGGCTCCCTTGAACTTGCGCCCTATGAGGTGCGTTATCTGCTGAGAGCCTAGCCCATGCCTGTGTCTGACGAGGGCTATCAACATATTGAGCATGGGTTTGAGCCCGTGTTCGACCGGCGCTCGCGCGTTTTGGTGCTGGGGTCGTTTCCCTCGGTGCTCTCGCGTGCCAATGCCTTTTATTACGGTAACCCTCAGAATCGCTTTTGGCGTGTGATGGCCGCATGCCTCGGTGTGCCCGTGCCGCCCAACGAGGGAGACTCTTTGGCGAGCGGCGAGCCCGCGACGCTCGACGCCTCGGTTGCTGCCAAGCGGGCTATGCTGCTCAACGGCGGTGTGGCCCTGTGGGACGTGATCGAGAGCTGTGACATCAAGGGCTCAAGCGACGCGAGCATTCGCAACGTTGTGCCGGCGCATATCGAGCACATTACCGATGTCACGCCGATTGAGGTCGTTATCTGCAACGGCGGCGCGGCCGGGCGGCTCTACAAACGCTATCTACAAGAGCGGACGGGGCTACCCGCCATCGTGCTGCCGTCGACGAGTCCTGCCAACGCGGCGTGGCGTTTGGAGCGGCTTGTCGAGCGTTGGAGTGAAGCCGTTGACTGGGCAGCTTATTAATTTAGATTATTGATTGAGTGCGGGCGCCGAGGTGTTTCAGAACGCCTCGCCAGATCGGCGCGGGCACGGCTGGCTCGGCGCAAACCATGCCGTCGGCGTCGACGTTGGCGGCATTGCCACCGCCAAGTCGCTGTGCATGCTTGACGGAGCAGCCCATGCGCACAGCGCCCACAAGCTTATCCATCGCTTCCGAAAACGGTCGCCGCAAGAGTCCCATGCGCGGGGAGCGACGAAGCGCCGCGAAGCCGCTGCCGGTACAGACGACAACGCCGCCGCACCATGACAGCCCACGAAGGTCGCACGCCGCTCGCAGGCGCACGACGAGCCCGTGCGCCCGCTCGAGGCCGCCGACGTCGGCCTGGACAACAACATAGGCACGCGTCCCTGCGCCGCCAAAGCGGTCGAGCATCTGCTTAATGGGCGCCATCGCTTCATCATTGGGTGCATCTTCAACGGCGAACACAATGCCATCGGCGGCACCGGCAACGCTGCCGGAATCATCCGCCTCCAAATCGACCGGGTGGGGGAGCACAGTGCCGGAAAGCTGTGCATAGGCGGCGATGGCATCCTGCAGGTCCCAGAGTAAAAACTCAAGATCGGCGCTCTCGGAAATACTGACAAACGCGATGTTATGCAGTGTTTTTGGTACATCGCCGCGTGCGGTCGTCTCCATGCCGCCTCCTTTCCGGTCGGTTTCCGTTTAGGTTACACCGTATGACGGCGCTCCGCCGCGCTATCCTAGTGCAACCCTCACGAAAGGAATGCCATGCGTCTGCCCATGAATACCTCGCTTGCCACGCTCAAGCCCTCCGGTATCCGCCGGATCAACGCGCTCGCCGCCCAGCATCCGGGGTGCATCGCGCTCGCGCTCGGCGAGCCCGATTTTCCCACGCCCGATGTGATTAGCGCCGAGGTGACCGCCGCACTGGACCGCGGTGACACGCACTATCCGCCGAACAACGGTCGCCCCGCCCTGCGCGAGGCGTTATCTGCCTACATGGGGGACGCGGGCCTTGCGTTTTCGGCCGATGAGGTCATCCTGACCGACGGCGCGACCGAGGCCCTGTCGGCAACATTTATGGCTATGCTCAACCCCGGCGACGAGGTCGTCATCCCCACGCCGGCCTTTGGCCTGTACGAAAGCATCGTCGTGGCCAACCACGCCAAGGCGGTCTTTTTGGATACGGAGCCTGCGCAATTTCAGATTGACGAGGACGCGCTTCGTGCATGCGTGACGCCGGCGACTAAGGCCATCGTCATCTGCTCGCCCAACAACCCCACGGGCTGCATCCTCAACGCGGCCTCACTCGATGCCGTAGCGCGCGTGGCGGAACAGACGGGTATCTACGTGGTCTGCGACGACGTATACAACCGCCTCGTCTATGTGGACGGCTACGAGCGCTTTGCCCAGCGACACCCGGAGCTGCGTGAGCAGACGGTGATCATCGAGAGCTTCTCCAAGCCCTGGGCCATGACCGGCTGGCGCTTGGGTTGGCTCGCAGCCGCAGCCCCCGTCATCGCCGAGATCGCAAAGGCCCACCAATACCTAGTATCGAGCGCCGTCTCCTTCGAAATGGACGCCGCAGCTCAAGCCCTCACCGTCGACCCAACCCCCATGCTCAAAGTCTACCGAGCCCGCCGCGAACGCGTACTCGCAGCCTTAAACGCCATGGATCTCGACGTAGTGGAACCAGCCGGCGCCTTCTACGCCTTCCCCAGCATTAAACAGTACGGCCTAACCAGCGAAGACTTCTGCATCAAAGCCATCGAAGAGGCAAACGTAGCCCTAGTCCCGGGCGACTGCTTCGGCACCGAAGGCCACATCCGCCTAAGCTACTGCGTCTCCGACAAAGACCTAGACGAAGGCCTTCGCCGCCTGTCCACCTTCCTTTCAACCCTGTAGCCCAACGGGACCCAACCCATCAGCCCACCGACCTAAGGGTTATGCGTGGGGCGCGCCGGCCAACGGGCACGAGGATTCGCAACAAAGGCAACGTAGCTCCGGTCGGGAGGGGCAGGGCGAGTTTTCCGTAGATTCCGCACGAGCCGAAGGCCACTTAATGTGGCCT
>UQNB01000043.1 GCA_900542235.1 uncultured Collinsella sp. | reverse complement strand
CGCTCGAGATGGAGCGGCCGATGCTCGAGAACGCGGTGCCGAGTTCGGAGAAGTCAAAGAGGCCCGCGTAGCTATCGGAGGTGGAGATCTTTTTGAGGAAATCAAGATCGGCATCAGGGGTACCGATACCGATGATAGTCACGTCGTCCTCTTTGAGCGACTTGGAGTTCTTGAGCGCAGAATCGTACGCGCGCCCGCGCCAAAAACCGTCCGTTAGCACAAGAACAATATCCGACGTATCACCTTTCTGAAAGCCGCCGCGCCAAGAAACAAATTCATCCAAGGGGTCAGCGGCATTGCTTCCGCCACACGACTCCGCTTCGGGAGAATAGAAACCAGAATGCATGCTTTCAAGATATGCATCATTGTCGTAACGGAACGTTTCCCGATGGTCGTTGAGAAAATCCTCGTTATACAGTCCCGCACGTGTGTATTTAACGACATTTGCGTAATCGCAGTTCGGCTCGCACGCAATACAGGACCGATCCGCAAAGTACATCAAACCGACCTGGACGCCCGATCCGTCGACAGAGTCGAGGAAGGAGTCGACCGCTTCCTCCGCGGCGGCAAAACCCTCGCCGTACATACAGGCTGAGACTTCGACGCAGATCATCACCCGGGCATCGACAAAGCCATGGCCCTCGCCCTCAACATCGTTGTCCGTCGGCGCGTTCAGGAAGCGCGAGAGGTCGGACTCGACCTCGGCGCGCTCCACCTCGAGCGCCCTGCCCGAGGACGCGAGCGCTGCGCCCACCTCGATGGTGGCGTTCTCGGTGTAGGAATAGGAAACCAAGACGTGCGTCTCGCGCCCGCGCTCGCCCGGAATCTTTGGGACCACGTACTTGCCCACAACCGTGTTGTTGAGGGGCGCCGGGTCGTCTCCCTGCAGGAGGTAGATCTCGAGCGAGCCCGGACGGCCCGGCGTGGCGCGCACGGCGTATTCGCGGCTGTTCGTAGCCGGGATCGGCGTGTTCTTGGCGATGATGGTGGAGTTCACGTAGCGAGAGCGGTCCTCGCTCTCCGCGATCATGCCCATGGAGTGCGCCGTGCAGTCCACCAGCTTGGGGAGGGCGCCCAGCGAGAAGCGCGGGGCGGCGGCAGGAGCGCCGGGGAGCGAGAACGTGGTGCCGCACTTCTGGGCCGCGTACACGGCGGCGCCCAGGGCCACGGCCTCGTCGGGGTTGACGTTGCCGCCGATGGGGCCGCTGCCCACCTTGCCGGTAAGGTACTCGCGCACCTGCGGCATCTTGGTGGAACCGCCCACGAGGATGTAGCCGTCGACCTGCGCCCACGTAAGCCCCGCCTCGCGCAGCGCCTCCTCGCAGCAATCCGTCGTGAGCGTCAGCAGGTGGCGCGTGGCCTCCTCGAAGTCCCCGCGCGTGACCTCGATGGTTCCGGAAATCGATTCCGCCATAACGCGGGCGCGCGTGCGGGCGCGGTTCGTGAGGTCGCGCTTGACCTGCTCGGACACGACGGCAAGCGTGTTGATGTCGGAGGGCGTGAGGTCCGACTCGACATCGTCGCGGTCTAGCCCCCTGGCGTCGCAAAGCTGATCCAGAATAAAGTCCGAGAGGGCGCTGTCCCACTGGCGGCCGCCCAGCTGGTGATTGCCCGTGGAGGACAGGACGCGGATCTCGCGCCCCGAGAGCCTGGCCACCGTGACGTCGAACGTGCCGCCGCCCAGGTCGTAGATGAGGATCGTGCGCTCGCCGGCGGCGTCCGCACTCATGAGTCCGTAGGCGTAGGCGGCGGCCGAGGGCTCGTTCAGCGTGCCCAGGGCGCGCACGCCCGTGCGCCGCAGGGCCTCGAGCGTCGCCTCGCGCTGGGGCGCCTCAAAGTAGGCGGGCACCGTCACCACCGCGGAGTCTATCTCGACGCCGTTGGCGGCAGAGATATCCGCGATGAGGTTGCGCAGGAACATGGAGCTCAGCGTGGTGGCGTCGAACTCGCAGCCGCGCAGGTACTCCACGTAACCGGCATTGCCCATATTCGTCTTGTAAAAGGAGGCCACGTTGGCATCGCCCATGAGCTGGGCCTCCTTGGCCGCCTCGCCGCAAACGGCCGAGCCGTCCTCGGCGACGGCCACCACGGAGGGCGTCGTGTGCTCGCCCGAGGAGTTGGGCAAGATCTTGGGCTCGCCGTCCGCGCCCAAGCACGCCACGGCGCTGAACGTCGTCCCCAGATCGATTCCTACCGCGATACCCATATCGTCTCCCTCAACTCGTCTGTCTTCTTAGTGTCTTAAAGCACCATCTGCATGGCCGTGGCCTTGGAGCGCGCCTCGCGAATCTCGTCCTCGGTAAGGCCGCCCTTGACCTCGACCTCGACCTCGCAGGACTGACCAGACGTAGGCTCAACGGCGCGAACGTCGAGGATGCCCTGCTCGCTCAAAATAAACGTCACGTCAATAGGAGAGCCCTTAGGCAGGTTGGTGCCCGAAAGGTCGATGGAAGCAGACGCAAGAGCTTCGCGATCCTTCTCGACCTTCTCCTGCTCGGCATCGTTCTCATAGACCTGAACGAGAACGGACGTCTGCCCGGCCTCGGACGTACCAAAGCGCTGGGTGTTTTCGAAAGCGCCCTTCTCGGGATCAATCTTCTGGTTCTTAAGAATCAGGTTGAAAATACAGGGGGTACCCGAGTCATCCAGCGCCTCAACGCCATAGCTCTTCGACGTGACAACGGAGATCTTGATTGCCGAAACGGCGTCCTCGGGATTAACGAACGTCATAGCCAGGTTGTTAGCGCCAACGTTCTGCTGCTGCTTAACTTCCTGCGTTTGCTGGTCGACAACCTCAACCGTCTCCTCGGAAGTGCCCTCCTGCTCGGCCTTGTGATACAGCATGCTGGCGAGTTGGGCGGCATAGCGGGCAGCGCCTTTGGCCACAGCCTCATCGGGATCGTTAATAGCCTGCTCGAGCTCGGGGAACTCCTGCTTGAGGCGATCGGCAACCTGGCGCATGCGCGTGGAGCCGCCAACGAGCAAGATTTTGGTGGGGTTATGGCCCTTGGCCTTAGCACCATCCAGACAGGTGCGCATGATGTCGATGGTGCGGGAGAGCAAATCGGACGTCATGTCGTTAAAGTCATCGATGGTGAGACTGATTTTTTGGGGGCGACCCGTAAAGTTCAGAACCGCGTTGGCGCTGTCCTTAGACGTAAGGGCAAACTTGAGCTTCTCGGCTTCGCCCTGGAGCTGCTGGTCGGCATACTCGTCAAACACGTCCTCGTCAGCGCCCGTCTTATCGCAGAACTCATCCTTGAGGTACGCAACGATAGCGGCATCCCAGTCGCCGCCGCCCAGGTTTTTATCACCCTGGTTGCAGACGACCTCGATATTCTTGGAGCCATCGCCGTGACTGAACGAAACCGCGGAGACATCAAAGGTACCACCGCCCAAGTCGTAGACGATAACGTCCTCGTCCTTATCGCTCTTGTCGCAGCCATAGTTAATGGCGGCAGCAACAGGCTCCTGCACCGTACCGTACACATTGAGGCCGGCGATCTTTGCCGCAGCAAGCGTAGCCTGCGTCTCGGCATCGCCAAAGTAGGCAGGAACGGTAATGACGCAGCCATCGTAGCCCATGGGCATGTTCTGCGACGCATCGTAGGTGAGCTTCTTGAGCACATAGGCAGAAATCTGCTCGGGAGAGTAAGCCTCGCCGTCAACGGTGATGGCGACGGGATTGTCGCCGATGATGCGCTTAACAAAGGACGCCGTGTAATCCGGGTCAATCAGAGCATTGTCCTTGGCAGGCTGGCCCACGTCGTACTTAGAAGGGTCATCTGGATCAAAATGCACCACAGAAGGCGTGGTGTTAGAACCCTCGGAATTCTTAACCACCACCGGGTTACCTGTCTCGTCGATGTAAGAGAGGCAAGAGTAGGTGGTACCCAGGTCGATGCCGATTACCGTTGTCTTCTCGTCACTCATGATTATTTCCTTCCTTTAATGGTGACTAGGCCGAATGAGACGATTAAGCTCCCGCCTGCTCGTCGTCTTTGTCTGATTGCTGTTCGGGCTCGACAAAGCCCTTTTTATACGTATACGCGCGGACATATGCCGGATCGAGAACGGACCCCGAAAGCTCGTATCCCGGAGAAAGGACTTCGATAATGACACCGCGTTTTTCTGGGTCGCCCGTTAAGGTGCGTGGCATAGCCAGCGTATGACGACCACTCTCAAACCGATCTCCCGGCTCAGGCGCAAACGAGGTGACGCCAAAATCGCAAAGAACCTCAACGAGCATGTCGCGATAGACGGAGAGATCCTCCGCCTGCTGCTGAGCCGCATCCCCCTCAACGGTGCCAAGATAGGCTAGCGTCTTGTTCATGGCATCAACCACCGACGTCACGCGCTTAAGCAGGGGCGTGGTGATTTTCTCGTACACACCGGAGCGATACCGCTCAATTTCTGCACTGTTGTTCTTGAGCACTTCCTCCTCAAAGGTGGTGCGATCAATCTTCTGACGGAAGAGCCCTGTTAGTTGGGCAATCCCCTCATCCAAAGCATCGAGGCGACGCCCCAGCTCCTCGGCAGACATAACGGGAGTCGACTCGCCAACTTCAACACCAGCAGTGGCATTCGCGTCGCAATCGCACTCCCCCTCCTCGACGGCTGTGTCGTCGGTGGCAGGCGCCTCAGTCTCAACGGGCTCGGCCGACTCCGCAACAGGCTCGGCAGTCTCAACAGGCTCGCTTGCGCACCCCACCTCCTCGCACACAGGTTCTTCGGGCGCGACGTCCTCAAACGAGGGAACAAAAACATCGTCAGTCATGTGCGTCTACCTCTTCTTCCTTCGATCGATCTCGAGCTGCTGGGCATAAGAAACAGCATTCTCAACGGGGAGGGAAATCGCCGTGGCAAACGTCGGGTCTGCCTGGCCCGCAATCCATGCAAACGGCTCGACAACGCCCTTGGGATCGTAAGCACCGGCGAGACGCTCGTGACCAACAGCAGAGGCCGCAAAGAAGCGATACGAGCGGAAGCTCGCCTTGAGTGACGTCAAGAAGTTGCCCATGCCGTATTCGAGCAGGAAATCGCGAAGCACGGCATCCTGTGCGTCGGCGGCAGGACACTCGGGATTTGCAGCAAGATACGCATCGCAGGCAGCCTGTCCGATTTTTTCATCCAAGCCCGGAAGATCCGCCTTGCTGAGCACCACGGCAAGGGGCATGGCAAATCTGCCCTGACGATCTGGCTTGGCAACGCTTTTGACCTTCTCAATCAAGGAAGCCAAAACGTCGTCGGGATTCGAGCGACCAGAGACGGCAGCGTCCGTTGCCGAAAGCCCTTCCTCGAGCTCGCTTGCCAAATCCGGGATGCTCATGGGATCCACCAGCAGCACAGCGCCCTCGGCGTATGCATACTGAAGCTGGTCCTCGTGCTCGTCGTTATTAAGGAAGGTCTCACCGGCAACATCGTAGAGATGGATCAGGCGATCGGGATCAAGCCCGTCCTTGCGAACAAAGATACTCAGCGAGAACGCGGAAGCGCGCTTGACGTCGGAGTCCTCACTCGTCATGCTCGCATCGCCCGATTGATAGATCTTCTCGAGCTCGGAGAAAAGCCCTCGCTTGCTATCATCGAGAAAATCGGTGTCATAGCCCTGCTGAGCAGCGCGGTCGAGTACAAGATCGTGAGCAAGTGCCGCAATGTAGGAAGTCTTTCCTACCGAACGGCCGCCAACAACGGGAATAGACATCGTCCTGGCCTCACCCGAAGCGACCGAATGGGCGCAATTGGGATTAGGGCAGCACTGCTCCAAGTCAGAGCGATGGATGGTCGATCCATCAGGACCCTTAGCAGACGCAAAGAAGGTGCACGGGAGCTTTTGGCCGCACTCGCACACGTGCGTATAGAAGCCGAACGTGTTGGGACGCAGGTAGGAATGAACCTTGCCGCACTTGGGGCAAACATACCCAGGGGTCGGCCAAACATGCTTGCACTGCTCGCAGACAAACTCCATCTTGCGCGTTTTGCGATACCAAGCATCCAATGCGCGCGAGAGACCAAAGAGGATGTAAACGAGCACCATTACGACCATGATGACGGCCGAATGAATGAATGCAAAGATTACCGTTCCCGCAACGCCCGCAACAAGAAACGAGAGGAAGCAGATGCCCCACAGGACCTTGTGGATAAAGCCGCCGTTGTAGAGCTCGGTAATTAATTCCCCGCGCGTAACCCTGTTAAGGACGATCGCCTCTCGAATCGTCGCTCCAAGATCAGAAAAACCCTTATCGAGCCAGTACTCAGCACGAGAAGGCTCGGGCGGCAAAAGAGCAGCCGTCTGGTTATAGCGCTCGTCAGTCAATGCCATAATCGCTAGCTCCTGTTCGAATCAATCGCGTTTTTCTTAAATGCAGCCGCGTAATTCTTGAAGGCCTTAAAAACGCCATATGCGCAGAAGCTCAGAATGATAGCGCCAAGAACAAAGGTAATCTGGGCTTGAAAAGTCCTCACGATTGCGTAGATGACAGCCAAAAGGAACAGAACGGCAACAATTCCAAATAACGCCATGCTTGTCTCCTCCTACTTCCTAAAAATGTTGACCAGCAGGTAAGCAGCGATGATTGCGCCGAGACCGATGTATGCCTTCTGTAGACCAGCGATCACGAGAACCAAAGCAACGGCAGAAAGGACGCAAGCTATTTGTCCCAAGCGCTTGTCTGACTCGTATTGCGTCGGCGCGATGGGTGCAGAAGCAGCGGTGCTTCCGCCCGCAGAGGAACCCGAAGCCGTTCCAGCACCAGGCGTGGGGCTGGGCGCGGGAGTAGGAGCAGGGCCGGAGGACGTCGCCGCGCTGGCCCCGGATGACGAGTCAGAACCAGAATCAGAAGATGACCCTGTTCCGGAATCCGCCGAAGAGCTCGTCGAACCAGACGTGCCACCCGTCTGGGCGGCTCCGCAATAAGGGCAAAAAGCCATGCTGTCGGGAATTGTTTTTCCGCAAGCCACGCATTGCATGTGAACTCCTTACACGTTCGCTATTAACCACGAAATCTTGGAAGAATGAACTTTGTAATGACAAACAACGCCGCGATGACGGCAACTACGATGCCCGCAGTCTTCAGGAAGCCAAAGATGATATCGCCGTAGGTGTCGAGGATGAACTTGCCAATCATAAAGACGCCAAAGGGCAGCAGGATAACGGTGCCCCAGCCAACCTCGTCGATCAGGCCCTTCGAAGCCGCCGCGCCAACCTGAGCCGCGGCCTCGGCAGAGGGGCCGGAACCATCCTGCGAGTCCGTTGAAGAGTCATCGCTAAGGCTTTCTCCCCTAGCAATCTTTCTCCAAAGCCTGCCGTCCATGCGGGTGGGCACATCGTCGTCCCCCATACAGCGGCTAATATAGACGCCATACCTATCGCAATAGTCGGCAAGCGCGTAAGCTACCTTGCTGTAATTGTCCGATCCGTAATCGGCCCAGTACAATGCACGCAAAAGCCAACCTTCCTCGCCGCCTCGGTCACCATTGTTTTTGGCAAACTTCGCAAGAGCGGCGGCCTGCATAAACTTGTCCCATTCCGAGGACGCCCTATCGTACTTATCGCACTCTGCTTTATAGTCAAAGGTGTCATAAGGTATGGTTCTGACTTCGTCGTAAAGCGCCATAACCCTTTCCTTTCAGCCGATGAACTTTCGTAATATTTCTATCGCTGAAATTGCGAGAAGTGTTGCGCAACATCTAAAATGGTCGCAAAAGGTTACGCGAACGGCGGTCGGGACACCCTGTCTGTTGCTTTGCGTGACCATCATTCGATTCGTGCTACCCGTGCCATCGTGCCGAACGCCGAATGCGCCCACCAGCACATTCCTTACGAGTTGGCCTAAGCCCGGCAATCGGCGCGCACATTTTAAAGGCTCGTCAGACTAACGACGGGAACGGAGGAGCATGCGTACACCAAGTTCAGAGATGTACGGAGACCTGCGAAGCTTCGGCGGCATCACCAACTGCGCCGCCGCCTCGATTCTCATTTCGAGCAAGTCTGATCTGTTCAGCCATGTCTCCAATCGTCCGTTTCTTTCGCGAAAGATCACAAACGCCGCGCCGGGTTCCATCGATCCCGCCGAGTTTTCTAACTTTGGCATTAGCACTCAGACGTTGTTTTCGAAAATCATCTCGAATTTAGGCGGAACAAATGCGCGCCGTCTCGTGTCCGCGCACTATGCGGGGCCAGCGGCACTCAACATGCAAGAAGCTCTGACCTGCATCGACGAGGACGCAAGCGTCTATGCCAACGCACTGCACAGAATTAATAACGGCACGCTCAAATCAGAGCTGGACCGCGACATCTTATATCTGCATCTCTTTATTGCGTGCGGCTGTCTGCAAAATGCCTCGGCTGCCGTTAAGAGCACCGAGATGTTTGCCAACGCGAGCCTTGCCGTCTCTTTAAAGACAGAACTGACGAGCTCGGGTAAACCGAAACGAGCTTTCCGCAAACCCGATCAAACCCAGCTGGGGTTAATTCGCGTAATTGGCAGCTCGATCGTCCCCCCGATTCACCCTCTGTCTATTGAGCCCGAGGGGACAGTCATTGGCTCCATTAGCTACAACCCCTCCGATATCACTGATGTTGGAAGCTCGGTGTCGCGCAGACATCTTCACATCTGGCTCGAGAACGGCACCTGGTACGCAAGGGGGCTTCACTCTACAAACGGGACGATTCTCATCAGCGGATCGAACGGAAAAGAGCGGGCGCTCGAAATGCCCCGAAGCAAACGAGGGATTTCAGAGGCCTCTCCCTCCGCAATCATTGCAAATGGTGACATTCTTCAACTGGGAACGGATACTTCCTTCCTTGTCGTATCCCTGGCTAAATAGCCGCTGGCAAGATCTATCATGACGGGTCAAATCGCTTCCCTTCCGCTCTCCTGTCTTGATGACCCGGCTTCATTCGTATTGACAGGAGCATTCTCATGGATATCGTCGACGGCAATAAACTCATCCGTCTCGACACGTTCGACACCGCCGTGGCGGTCGACCCCAGCGCCGAGGATGATGCCAAGCGCCGGTTTATGACGCTCATTCTTCAAACGGCCCATCGCAGCGACGGCAACATCGGCCACGTGCTGCGCGCGACTAACACCAACGGCGAGGTCTTTGCCGTCAAGTTGCTGGCAGACAACGCCATCCTTTCCGGCGAGACGCCCGACCGCTCCGCCGAGCAATCGGCCGCGCATCTGGCCAATACCGCCGCGCTGTTCGAGGAGTACCGTCACCTGTGCACCGTCTCGCACCTGCGCGGATTTCCGCGTGTCTATGGCTACGGTTCTTGCGAGGACGACCCGCTCATCCTCATGGAGTGGGTCGAGGGCACCTCGCTCAAGCAGGCGCTGCCCTTGCTTCCGCACGATACCTCGGGCGAGCTAACCACCCAGATGGTGGCCGCCGTTGGAAACGCCGTGCTTCGCGCACTCCTGATGACCCAGGGACTCGTAAATCCGGTCGTCCATCGCGACCTGTCGCCCGCCAATATCATGTTCCGCACCACCAGCCGAACGCTCGAGCAACAGATTGCCGATTGCTCCTTTAACCCCTGCCTCATCGACATGGGCTCCGCGACCATGGCACTCGGCAACGACACAATCACCCGACGTGCCGACATTTGGCGTTTTGCCACACCCGCATATGCCGCGCCCGAAATGCTCACGCAGGATATCGAAGGCATCGCGGCCCTTCGCCGCTCGCCCGCAATCGACGTCTATGCGCTTTCGAGCATTCTGTACCAGCTCTACAGCGGTCGTAAGCCGTTCGACGTCGAGTCGACGGGTGCCGCGGCAACCGGCTCGTTCTACCTCATAAAGACCAAGACCAAGCCGGCACCGCTCAAGCCGCGCTGCGAGGACGATGAAGCGCTCGTCCAGATCATCATGAAAGGCATCTCGGTCGAACAGGACGATCGCCCTACCGAGCAGCAGATGCTCGAAGTGCTCTCGGCATACCTCCCCGCTGCAGAATCTGAGGACCGCGAGGATGCAGGAGACGAGGCCGCAATTGATATCGATTCTGGCACGCACTTTAAGGTCGACGTCGCCGGCGAGCGCGCACGAGAGATCCTGGAGCAGGCCCGTCACGATGCCATGCCCCGCCGCCGCTTTGTCATCGGCGGCGTCGTTGCAGTCGTTGCGGGGCTCGGCGTTATCGGGGCGGCAACCCATGGCTTTGGCATCCCCGACTACCTGGACGGCATCCGCGGTTCGCTTGACGACTACACCTGGGCTCAGCTGCAGGAGATTTCTCTCAAGATTAAGGCCGCCGAGACCC
The DNA here is from genome assembly GCA_900542235.1 of uncultured Collinsella sp. GTDB lineage: Bacteria > Actinomycetota > Coriobacteriia > Coriobacteriales > Coriobacteriaceae > Collinsella. Next base: position 6,203 of record UQNB01000043.1, on the reverse strand, counting down.
GTAGCGAGGCACGCGAGATTGCCAAGCGCTATCATCTGCTCGATGCCGATGGGCATATCCCCTATCCGTGTACCAAGCGTGTCGCGCTCACCAACGGGTTGCAGGTTGGCGCGCAGCTTGTGGGCATCCGCCACGACGAACTTCTGGACGGGACGGGCAAGGCCGGGCTGACGTTTATGTTCGACGCGGGTATTGCCGAGCGCGATGCTGCGACTGAACCGCCGAGCGCCGGCTGGGCAGATTGCGAGCTGCGGGAATGGCTCGACGGCGACGGCCTTAAGCTGCTGCCCAACGAGTTGCGCGCGCTCATTAAAGGGGTCAAGAAGGTCTCGAACAATGTGGGCGCCGCCAACAGTGCATCGTGTCTGAGCGAGTTGCCCGCAACCCTTTGGCTGCCCGCCATGGTCGAGTTGTGCGGTACGCAACCGCCCGATGCGTTTGCCGAGGGCTATCACTACCTGGCAGACATCTACAACGGCGAGGGCAAGGAGTATCAGCTCTTCCGCGAGCTCAAGGTGAGCCCGTATTCCACGAACGAGACGATGGTCCGCCAGTGGAAGGGCAAGGACACCTGCTGGTGGGAACGAACGGTGAGTCCCGACACATCGGAGAGCGAAGGCACGCTCTATATGAACCGTGTGGGCTACGACGGCGACGTCTTTACGTACGCAACGCCTGCAGAAAAGCCAAACAAGCGAACCTGCGTGATCCCCGGGTTCTGCATCTAGACAGCGGGTATCTTGCCGTGGCGGAACCCCTCCCCGGCAATTGTCTCAATCTGTAACACTAGCTCGGCAGATACAGGTCTAGATGTTACAGAACGAGACATTAGCTTGCCGAGGACTTCGCCTCATAAATGTGACTCAAGTGTGTCGATATTTCCTTGCCAATGTTGCGCAACAGAAACCCCTTCGGCGGTCGTAACGTACGAATTGTCATAGGTACCCCTTCAACGATTGGGAGAAGAAATGGCAAAGTACGCACCTAAACACTTGGAAGTCTCAGGCGGCGCCGAACCTCGCCCCACATTCTCGGGCCACAAGGCAACACGACTCGCCGTCACCGCGGCAACCACCATCGCTATGACTGGCTCGTCGCTGCTCGCGCCGTTCTCGGCATTTGCCAACGATGCGAGTGACACCACGGCACAGGACGCGATCATGTCCCCGCTTGCTGCCCACGCCGGCGAGGCGGCAGGTTCCGCAGTAAAGACAAACGCCCAGAAGATTGCCGACTTGCAGGCTGCAATCGACGCCGCAAAGGCTGCCGAGGCAGACGCCAAATCCGACTACGACACGGCAGCTGCCCCCTATACCGAAAAGCAGGCGGCCCGCGACAACGCACAAAGCACCTATGACGCCTCCGCCTCCGATAATTCGCAGGCAGAGGCCGCCGCGCGTGCCGAATATGCTCGCCAGCTCGATGAAAGCGTCAAGGCGGCCGACAGCGCCAGTGCCACGCTGAAGGATGCCCAAGGAAAGCTCGATGCAGCCAAGACCGACGTCGAGGACAAGTCGAAGGCCCTTGATGCCGCGAAGCAGGCGGCAGCTGATGCGCAGGCAAAGCTCGAGGCAGCTCAGAAGGCAGCCGTCAACGCAACGCCGGAGGAAATCAAGGTCGCCGAGCAGGCTGCCGCAGATGCGCAGGCCGCTCTGGACCAAGCAAAGGCTGCGAAGGCCACTGCCGATTCCGCGCTCGCCGACGCTCAGCAGGCTCAGAGCGCCGCGCAGAGCGCTTACGACGAAGCGGCAGGTACGCTGGCTTCCGCTCAGCAGGAAAAGACCGCCGCGGATGGTAAGGTAGTCGCAGCACAGACAGCGTATGACAGCGCACAAGCCGATTTGGCGGCCGCAAAGGCAGGCGCCGAGGGCCCGGAGTATGACGCCGCCCAGGCAAAGGTCGATGCTGCCCAAAGCGCACTCTACCAGGCGAAGCAGCAGCAGGCGGCTGCCGAAGCAGGCCTTTCTAAGGCAAATAGCGACGTTGCATCCAAGCAGGACGCCCTCACCGGTGCCGAAAGCGAGCTCGAAGCCAAGAAGCAGACAGTCGCAGCAGCCGAAAATGATGTAACGGCAGCCCAGACGAAAGCCGATGCGGCGCAATCGGAGTTGACCTCGGCAAAGCAGGCACATGCTACCGAACTGGAGAAAGCAAAGGCCGCTCAGAAACAAGTCGACCAGGCAAAAGCCGAGAAGGAGCAGGCAGACAAGGCGCGCGAAACTGCCAAGGCAAACCAGGCGGCCGCCGATCAAGCCGTTGTCGATGCACAGAAAGCATACGATACGTGCAAGGCAGCAACCGATAAGGCAACGACGGCGAAGGCGCAGAGCGTCATCGGCTTCTACCAGTTCATCGGTGCCAATGACGCTGCAAACATCATCTATAGGCAGAGCGATAAAAACCCAACGACCATTGGCGATAAAAAAGACGGCACGTCACTCGACAACGCCAAGCTTTCGTTTGGCAAGCTGCGCGAAATTAATGAATATCGCAAAAGCGTCGGCCTTAGCGAGCTTAAGGTGACGGCAGAGCAAATGGCAATCGCTCAGTCTGATTCCAATTACTCCGACGCAACGAAGGGGCACTCAGACTATGCCGGATTTGAAAATGCCGCTTGGAACTTCAGCACTAAAGAAAACATCGCGCACCAATGGGTTGATGGCGAAAAGAAAATATTTGACGATGCTGCAGCGAAAGCCGGCCTTGGCAACGTTGCCCCCAAAGATGCTTGGAAGACTTTCTGGGGTCACGGTACCGAATTCGGAGCCCAAGGCGTTGGTTTTGGCACCATCGGCCACTATTTGAATATCGTACAGCCTGACGCCAAAACCATGGGATACGGCATCAACTCGCGCGGAACCCTTTGGCCGTATGTGTTCGTCTTGGAGATCGACAACAATTACGGTTCGTACGAGAAAGAATACTCGATCGATGAACTCGAGAATCTCTTTGATCAGTATCAGCTAAACCTCTCCAAGGCCAGCGACAACCTTGCCGCCGCGAAAGCAAATCTCGAGCAAAAACGCAGCACGGCGGCATCGAAAGCCGATGCCGTAAAGGCAGCTGAAACCCTCGTCGCTCAAAAGCAGAAAGGCATTGTTGCCGCGAATAGCGACCTTGCCGCCAAGAACGACAGCACAGCAAGTGCCGCCGCCGCTGTTGCCCTAGCAAAGCAGAATCTCGCCAAGGCAAACGGAAAAGTTGCCGAAGCCGAAGACCAGGTCAAAGCCGCCCAAAGCAACGTGGCGCCCGCAGAGCAGGTCGTCAACCAGAAGCGCGCCGAGCTTAAGGCATCGCAAGAGCAAGCCGCTCAGAGTCAGAAGAAGGTTGATGACGCCAAGGCAGAAACTCTCGTAAAGCAGCAGACTCTGCAAGATGCAAAGAAGGAACTTGCCAAGTATTCTGCCGATGTTGCTGCGGCTCAGGAGAAGGCTGATAAGGCCCATCAGGCGCTTGATGAAGCCACGGCAGCCCAGACGTCTGCCCAGAGTGCTCTCGAAAAGGCGGAGCTCGACGAGGCTGCCAAGAAGCAGGTCCTCGACACCGCGAAGGACAACGCCGAGGCCAAGGCGGCGACCGCGGAGCACGCCGCGAGCGATCTGACCACGGCGAAAAACGACTTTGCTTCAAAGAAGGCCCATGCCGACGCCCTGAGCAATGCGGCCGATAATCTTGCCACCGCCGAGGCGGCCAAGCAGGACGCCGACGCAGCAGTTACCGAGGCCGGAGTCGCCCTTAGTGCGGCAAATGATGCCATCGCGAACGCCGAGCAGGCAGTCGAGAATTCTCAGGCCGCATCGGACGCCGCTGTCGCTACCCTCGGAAAGCTCAAGTCCATCAACGTCGAAAACGGCATTGCTACTGGCTCTGACGCAAACGCGAACGATACGCTCAATGCTCTCTTTGCCAAGTGCGTCGCCGCCAAGCAGGCAGAACATAACGCAAAGACCGCATTTGATGCCGCTCAGGCAGACCTTGATGCTGCGACGCCCGCCTACACCGCGGCTCTCAACGGCTACAACGAGGCGAAGGCAAAACGCGTAGCCGCCGAGCAAGCCCTGAAGAACGAGATCGCCCGCCAGGAGCAAGAGGCGGCGAAGGCCGAGCAGGCCAAGATCACGCAGGCTGCCGCTAAGCCGGTTGCTGGAAAGCCGTCTGCCGGCAACGCCAAGACGGCCGCCAACTCGGCACTTCCCACTACAGGCGACAGTGCCGCGTTCGCCGGTGAGACGTTTGTCATCGGAGGCGTCGTGCTTGTAGCCGCCGGCGTCTTCCTAACCGACAAGAAGCGTCGTCAGGAGTAAGGATTTCGGGAGGGCGGCTTCTCCTCCCTCCCACCGCTTCGCAAACCCCGCCTGACATGCGCCGGGACGTCTACCACACGGGCGCCCCGGCGTTTTACGTTGTATGGCCGGGGCATCTGCTCCGAGATTGTCTCGATCTGTAACATCTAGGACCCAAATATCTGTCTTACTGTTACAGATCGAGATGTTCGGGTTACCCTCGAATGGTTTGTCTCGATCTGTAACATCTAGCAGGCAAAACGGTCCCCAGATGTTACAGATTGAGACGTTAAGTTGTGGCTCGATGTAATGTCTCGATCTGTAACAGTTACGGCTCAAAAACTGGACCAGACGTTACAGATTGAGATGTTTGGCAGGGACTGCCAACGATTGAGCAGCCGCCCTCATCCGTAATGAAAAGTCATACATTCCAACTATTACTAGACACCCCCAGGGGGTATGGGTGTATAGTGTCGGTTGGTTAACATTTCCGACACTACGTCACAGAAAGGAGAAGCCATGGCTCAAGATAAGTTCGATGTGGGCGGCATGACATGCGCCGCCTGTCAGGCGCACGTGGACCGCGCCGTGAGCAAGCTCGACGGCGTCCAAAGCGTCGCGGTCAATCTGCTCGCCGGCTCTATGCTGGTGGACTACAACCCTGCGCAGGTCTCCCCCGACGACATCTGCACCGCCGTCGACCGCGCGGGCTACTCGGCCTCGCCCGTCAGTACGGGCACCGAAGCCGCCCCAAACGGCAGCGCACAAGCCAGGTCCGGCGCCGCCCATATGGAGTCGCCGACCAAAAAGTTGGAGGCCGCCGCCTCCGCCATGCGCACCCGCCTCATCGTCTCGATCGTATTCCTCATCCCACTGTTCTACATAGGCATGGGGCACATGCTCGGTTGGCCGCTACCCGGCATTTTCACCGACCATACCCACAGCATGACGCTCGCGCTCACCGAGCTCGTCCTGCTCATCCCCATCGTCTACGTCAACGACGCGTACTTTATCAACGGGTTTAAATCGCTCGCGCACGGCGCGCCGACCATGGACGCTCTCATCGCCGTCGGCGCCACCGCGTCGATCGCCTGGTCGCTCTATGCCATGTTTATCATGGCCGACCAGCTGGCCACAGGTCAGGTGCACGAGGCCATGATGACGAGCATGGACAACCTGTATTTTGAGAGCGCCGGCACCATCCTGTCGCTCGTCACCGTGGGCAAATACCTCGAAACGCGCAGCAAGTCCAAAACCGGCGGCGCTATCGAGGCGCTCATCGACTTGGCACCCAAGACCGCGACCGTCGTTGCCGACGACGGCACCGAAACCACTGTCGACGTCGACAGTATCCTTCCCGGCCAGGTCCTGCGCGTGCGCCCCGGAGAGTCCATCCCCGTCGATGGCGTGGTGCTCGAGGGCAGCTCGGCCGTGGACGAGAGTGCGCTCACCGGCGAGTCTATCCCCGTGGAAAAGACCGCCGGTGCCACCGTTAACGCCGCCACCGTCAACCGCACCGGTTCGTTTACCTTCCGCGCCACGCGGGTGGGTGCCGAGACATCGCTCGCCAAGATTATCCAGCTCGTCGAGGACGCCAACGCCACCAAGGCGCCCATCGCCCGCATGGCCGACAAGGTCGCCGGCGTGTTCGTGCCCGTGGTGTTCGCAATCTCTGCCGTAACTTTTGTGGCATGGATGGTACTGACCGGAAGCGTCAACGAAGCGCTCACCTCCGCCGTCGCCGTGCTGGTGATCAGCTGCCCGTGCGCGCTGGGTCTGGCCACGCCCGTCGCCATTATGGTGGGCACCGGCAAGGGCGCCGAAATGGGCATTCTGTTCAAGAGCGCCGAGGCGCTGGAGAACCTGCGCAGCGTGGGCACCGTGGTGCTCGACAAGACGGGCACCGTCACCCGCGGCAAG
>UQNB01000042.1 GCA_900542235.1 uncultured Collinsella sp. | reverse complement strand
TCTCGCCCAGTTGGCCGGCCGGGCCGCCGCCGCCTTCCCGCCTGCCGATGCCGAGCTCATGATCGAGGGCTTCGGCGCCGCGGCCACACGCCCGGTCACGCTGCGCACCAACACGCTCAAGGCGACCGCCGAGGACATCGCCGCCGCGCTCGACGCAGCCGGCATCGCCCACCAAACCGTCGCTTGGTACCCAGATGCCTTCATCCTGCCCGACGCCCAGGTTTCCGACCTGTGGGACCTCGACATCTATCGCGACGGCAAGATCTACCTTCAGAGTCTGTCGTCCATGATGCCGCCACTCGTACTGGGCGCTCAGGCCGGCGAGGACATCCTGGACATGTGCGCGGCCCCCGGCGGCAAGACGACGCAGATCGCCGCCCTCACCCAGGGACAGGCACACCTCACCGCCTGCGAGATGAGCATTCCCCGCGCCGAAAAGCTCGAGTCAAACCTCCACCGCCAGGGTGCCAAAAACGTGCCCGTCATGCGCATCGACGCACGCGAGCTCGACGAGTTCTTCCGCTTCGATCGCATCCTGCTCGACGCCCCCTGCACCGGCACGGGCACCGTCATCAGCGGCAACGAGAAAAGCCTGCGCAGCCTGACCGAGCAGCTGCTGAGCAAGTGCGCCCGCTCGCAGCGAGCACTTCTGGACCGCGCCATGGGAGCCCTCAAACCGGGCGGCACGCTCGTCTATTCGACTTGTTCGATCTTACCGCAGGAAAACGAGGACGCCCTGCAAGAGGCCCTCGACAAGCATATGGACTGCGAGCTCATCCCCCTCGATGGCACGCCAAGCGAAAGTGAGGCACGCCGCGCCCAGGAAGCTGGCGAGAAGCCGCGCATCGAGTCCAACGCCCTGACCGAGGCCATTGCCGCGGGTCAGGTATCGGCCATCGCCAACGGCCTGCCCGGCACGCTCACCATTCCGCCCAGCCGCGAATTTGAGGGCTTCTACATTGCCCTGATCCGAAAACGCAGCTAGCGTACGGATCCAAAACTCAACAAGCTATCTCCGTGCGCGTTTGTCCTGCTGGTCGCGATGCTGTTTAAGCATCGCGCGCTCCTTGCGTTCGGCCCTTTTGCCCTTAATGGCCGTGACCACAAAGTAGATGACCGCGGCGGCAACGATTGCGCCCACGCATAGGCCAATCGAGCCCAACATTACCGAAAATTCCATACCGCGTCACCTCTCTTTTAAACGGGACTTTCAAGATAGCACCTCGATCCCCGCCACCACAGCTCCTTCACGTTCGCCGCCCTTCGGTCTAACGGAGGACGCGGCGGGGAAAAATCAACTCGTCAAACGATTTAGCATTCGCAATTCCGGCTGCATCGCGCCGGCCGTCATCACATAGAATCGAGCCTCCATGGATACCCTCAACGATCTAAATGAGCGCGTCGACGCCTTCGTCGGCACCAGCTCCTTCGACACGCCTGCCGCGGCAAACGACCAAGCCCCCATCGATGTGCCCGCCGAGGTTCACGAGGACATTGTCGCCTCGGTCGATTTCTCCGAGGTCGAGCTCGCAGACGAGTTCACCGAACCCCAGGTAGCCGTGACCCCCAACGGACTGCTTCCCATGGAGCCGCTGCCCATCGACGGGCGCCTGCGCAAGGCGGCCCTTCGCATGCCTGACGAGATTGAGGAGGCCAGCGGCTTCACGCTCTTCGGCCGTCGTATCAAATCGCTCATCTACACCACCGACGTCGCGGTCATCCGCAACTCCAATGCCGATGCCGTCTTTGCCGTTTACCCCTTCACGCCGCAGCCGGCCATTACGCAGGCGCTGCTGACCGTCGCCGAGTGCCCGGTCTTCGTAGGCGTGGGCGGTGGCACCACCACCGGCAAGCGCTCCGTTCAGATGGCAGCCGTCTCCGAGATGCAGGGCGCGGCGGGCTGTGTGGTCAACTCCCCCGCCACCGCCGAGATGGTCGAGCACATCACCAACATCGCCGACATCCCCGTCATCGCCACGGTCGTACGTTGCGACGACGATGCTCACGCAAAGGTGCGCGCGGGCGCCAAGATTCTTAACATCGCGGCCGGCAAGAACACGCCACAGGTCCTGCGCGAGCTGCGCGAGCACTATCCCAACCTGCCGCTCATCGCACCGGGCGGCAAGACGCCCGAGAGCATCCGTGAAACCATCGCCGCCGGTGCCAACGCCATCATTTGGACGCCGCCTTCGGCCCAGCAGCTGCAGACCGACATGATGCAGCGCTACCGCAAGATGAAGGAAGACGCCACGCCCGTCATCTCGCACGACGATATACCCATTATCGACCAGGTTGCCGCCGCCGAGGTCAGTCAGGTCGAGAACATGAATCCCGACGTGCCGATTCCCGACGAAGTCATCGAGCGCGTTGCTTCGATCCACGATCATATCGAGGAGCGTCGCGCCAACCGTGGACTCAAGCCCTCGCTGCACGGCTTCTTCTTCCGCGGAAAGAAACGCTAGCAAAACATCTTGGCCCGCCCCACAAACGTGAGGCGGGCCGTTTTCGTTTGAGCAATCATGCGGCGATGTGATGGGGCAAATTAATCCACGCGCTTGTCGCCCATAAAGAAGAGCGCCACCGTACCAGGTCCGGTATGCGAGCCAATCAGAGTACCGATGTTATTAATCTCAATCTTGCCTTTAAGCTGCGGAACCTGTTCCTCAATCAGCGCCGCAACTGCCTCGGCATCCTCGCGGCACGCCGAGTGCGACATGATGCACTTACCCGAATAATCCGCACCGTCCTGCACGTGTGCCATCATAGTCTTAGCCATCTCGGAAATCGCGCGCTTCTTAGTGCGAATCTTCTCACGTGGCGACAGCTTACCTTCGCAATCGACCGTCATAAGTGGGCAAATCTTAAGCGCCGTGCCGATGATTGCGCTCGCAGCCGAAATGCGACCGCCGCGCAGGTAGCTCGACAGATCGGTCGAGAAGAACCAGTGGTGCAGGTTGAGTTTGTGCTCCTCGATCCAGGCGGCCGTCTCGTCGAGTGAAGCCCCGCTATCGCGCACGTCGGCGGCACATTCCGCCAGCAGGCCAAAGCCCGAAGACGCTGCCAGCGAATCGATGACGCGCACCTTGCCGCCCTGGGGATAGCGATCCGCGAGCATCTGCGCCGCAACGCAGGCCGATCCATACGTGCCCGAAATACCCGACGACAACGTCAGGTGCAGCACGTCTTTGCCCTCGGCAACAAACGGCTCCCAAAACTCCTCGTACTCGCCCACGCTCACCTGAGACGTCTTGGGCATGGCGCCTGCGGCAATCTGGGCAAAAAACTCGTCCGGCGTAATCGACTGATACAGATCGTCCGTATAGACAACATCGTCGATCTCGTAATGAAAACACACGACAGGGATATTGCGCGACGCAAAGAACTCACGGGTTCGGTCGGCGGCGGATTCACAGGTCAGGACAAAATCACTCATATGAGGCTCCTTACTCATTGCTGCGCAAATTATCGCACAGTGAGCCTACATACGGTACATATGTCCACTATTTACCAAATCGAACCAAAAATAGCGAACATCTTTACCACCATCGTCTCCACCGGCCCCACGCATAAATATCTGAGAAAACACCTTCTGTCGTCTCCACTCAACCGCCATATCTACCTCCACTAAATCGATTTACCAAACCGTTCGGCTAACAATTCGGCTGCCCATCCCCAATCGAAACAAAAGCGGCGCATACTGATAAACGTTTTACGCTGTTTATCAGTTTTACCAGCCCTATCGGAAGGTGTTTCATGGTCGCATTCGATCGCAATCCGCAAGACTTCAAGTATCTGCGCCTGCTGTCGAGACAGTTTCCCACCGAGCAATCCGCGTTTACCGAGATTATCAATCTCTCGGCCATTCTCAACCTGCCCAAAGGCACCGAGCATTTTATGAGCGACGTGCATGGCGAGTACGAAGCCTTTATGCACATCCTCAACAACTGCTCGGGCGTCGTGCGCGAACATGTCGACGAGATTTTTGGCGACACGCTTTCCTTTGACGAAAAGGGCGACCTGTGCACGCTCATCTACTACCCGCGCGAGAAGATCGACCTGGTCCGCAGCCGGCGCGAAGACTCGCCCACCTGGTACAGGACGATGCTTGACCAGCTCATCATGGTCGCCCGCTCGCTTTCGAGCCGCTATACGCGCTCCAAGGTGCGTAAGGCCATCCCACGCGACTACGCCTACATCATCGACGAGCTGTTGCACACGCACCCGGACGAGAACAACTATCGTGTGCGCTACCACGAGCGCATCGTGGAGTCCATCCTGGAGACCGCCAGCGCCGACGACTTTATCGAGTCGCTCGCTTCGCTCATCAAGCGCCTTGCCGTCGACCACCTGCACCTGGTGGGCGACATCTTCGACCGCGGCGGCGGCGCGGCCAAGATTATGGACCGCCTGCTCACCTACCATTCGCTCGACATCCAGTGGGGCAACCACGACCTGCTGTGGATGGGCGCTGCGGCCGGTGAGCCCGCCTGCATCGCCACAGTATTGCGCAACAACCTACGCTACGACAACTACGAGATTCTAGAGAACGACTACGGCATCTCGCTGCGTGAGCTTGTTGCCTTTGCCGATGCCACCTACACCGCCGGTGAGTCCATCACCCCGTTGATCAAGGCCATCAACGTACTGCTCTTTAAGCTCGAGGGCCAGATTATCCAGCGCCACCCCGAGTTCGATATGACCGACCGTCTGTTACTCGACAAGATCGATCACGACACCGGCACGGTCACGCTCGCCGACGGCAGCGTGTGGCCGCTCACGACCAACGACTTCCCCACCGTCGACCCGGCGGACCCCTACACGCTCACGCCCGAGGAGCAGCACATCATCGACAAGCTCGTGTCCGAGTTTGTCACCGCCGATCACCTGCATCGACATATCGATTTCCTCTATTCCCACGGCTCGATGTACAAGGTCGCCAACGGCAACCTGCTGTTCCATGGCTGCGTGCCGCTCAACGAAGACGGCACCTTTAGCAGCATGAACTGCCTAGGCACCTGGCACGCTGGCCGCGATTATCTTGATTTTTGCGACCACATCGCCCGCCGCGCCTGGCGCGTGGGCGACCGCGACGCTCTCGACTGGATGTGGTACCTGTGGATCGGCTTTAACTCACCCGCCAGCGGACGCCTGGTGCGTACCTTTGAGCGCGCCTATATCGCCGATAAGAGCACCTGGGTCGAGCCGATGGACCCGTACTTTACGCTTACCAAGTCGCCCTCGGTCTGCGGCGACATCATGCGCGAGTTTGGCGTCGCGCCCATGGCATGTTCGCCGACCGGCCACATCATCAACGGCCACACGCCCGTTAAAACCACCAAGGGCGAGCAGCCCATCCGCGCTGAGGGCAAGCTGCTGGTCATCGATGGCGGCTTCTGCCGCGCTTACCATCCCAAGACGGGTATCGCCGGCTATACGCTCATCTCGAGCTCGCGCGGCTGCCGCCTCAAGTCGCACCGGGCCTTTACGACGGTTGCCGAGGCACTTACGCGCAACGTGGACATTGAAAGCGAGACCAATCGTTTTGACCAAGCAGACCGTCGCCGCATGGTGAGCGACACCGATACTGGCGCCAAGATCCGCAGCCAAATCCAGGACCTGCGTCAACTGCTCGATGCATATAGAAACGGTGCTATCGAGGAGCGCGCCTAGCACCACCAGCGGGGATTGGCTAAACTGTGCCAAGTTTGTCATCCCCGCGGCGCTTCGGCGCCAGCTTAAGGCAGGTACCATGCAAAAGCTCCTTGCGCAGATCATGAAATTTGGTGTCGTCGGTGTCATTGCCACGGTTATCGACTTTGGCATTATGAATCTGCTCCACTACGGTCTGGGCCTCAACATCCTAATCGCCAACACCAGCGGCTTTATCATCTCACTCATCTTTAACTACCTCGCAAGCATGAAGTACGTGTTTGCGCACAAGGAAGGCATGAGCCGCCGCCGCGAGTTCATCATCTTTGTCGTGCTGTCCGTAATCGGCTTGGCACTCAACGACGGTATCGTGCTGACACTCAACGCCGGCCTGGGACTCGAGGCCAATATCGCCAAGATCTGCGCCACCGCGCTTGTCATGGTCTACAACTTTGTGACCCGAAAGATCTTCCTGGAGGGCGACGAGACCAAGTAACTCGCAACCTTACAGCCTTACAATGCCCACGGACAATGCGCACTCAGCACAGTATCGCCCGTGGGCATCGTTCGTTTACGGGCAAATTTTCAACGTTTGCGGATTAGCACTTGATAATTTGGCGAGTTCGTATAGTTCTTGGCAAAGACCTTACGTTTCCCTTGCAAAAGCTCTAAAGTATCCTCTGCTCGATTCATCAACGCATTGGATGTGATTACGTGCACAAGGCACTGGCACAACCTCATACTAAGCAGTTCCTCAAGTTCGCTGTCGTAGGCCTTATCTCCTTTGGCATCGACTGGGGTATGCTCATTGCGCTTGTCGAGCTGTTTCACCTCGACTTTTTGATGAGCACCACGGTCTCGTTTACCACGTCCGTCGTGGTCAACTACTGGCTCAGCATGAAGTACGTGTTCGACCACCGCGAGGGCATGAGCCGCAAGCGCGAGTTCACGATCTTCACCATCCTGTCGGTGATCGGCCTGGGCCTCAACGACCTATACATGTTTGTGGGCGTCACGTTTTTGAGCATCGGCTACCAGGCCATGAAGGCCATCGCCACGTTCCTCGTCACCTGGTACAACTACTTCAGCCGCCGCTTCTTCCTCGAGGGCGCACGGTCGTAGTCGATTCATTATTTGCTTGAATGTATAACCGGTTGGAATTCCCGTTCCAACCGGTTTTTTGTTTGCCGAGAGACCCGGCGACCCAATCCCATTCGCATGAAAAACGGGCGGCCCGGATGTTTGTCCGAACCGCCCGTCTGGCGCGCTATGTCGAGGCCTCTAGCCTGTAACGTAATACCAGACCACGTTGTCGCCGTTGGAGAGAACGTAGTTGCTGCAGGCCGTCATGGGCGTTGTGCCGTTGACGGAGTACATCCAGCCGCTCGTACCGCCGTACTGTTTCTCGGCCAAACCACCAATCGCGGAGACATACGTGCCGTACGACGAGCCATGTGCGTTGACAGAAAGGCCCAGCGCGCACAGGGCATCGTAGACGGTAGCGCCTTCGTTAAAGGTAAAGGTGCCACCAGAGGACACAGGATTGCCCACAGCGCTCGATGTGACCGAAACCGTTACCGTTACGTAGTTGGACTCCTGCGAGCCGCCCTGTCCGCCCGAGGGAGCGCTTCCGCCATTAGAGCTGGAGGCTCCATCAGACGACTGACCGCCGCCCGAAGAAGCACCGCCAGACACATTGGGAGTATCGCCGGCTCCCGTATTCTGGGCAGCGGATTTATCTCCAGACTTCTTGCCGTCCTGACCATCGGACTTCTTGCTATCCGAGCTTTTATCCGATTCCTTGTCCGAAGACTCAGAATCGTCCTTGCCGTCGTTCGAACCCTTGGACTCGTCTTTTGCATCATTCGATGACTTGGAGTCCTCGGAACTGACCTCGCCCGAAGTCGTAGTCGAGCCAGACACCTTGGTGTCCTTGGTGACGACGCTCTCCCCCGTCACGGTCTGAATGATCCAGTCGATGGACCAGGCACCGCTTGTGGAAGGATGGACGAAACCCAGCGAGACGACGATCAGAATGGTGCACGCGGCAGTCAGAACGCCAAGAAGCGCCTTCCGTCGAGGGGCGGACGCCGCCGAAGCGGCGCCCTGTTGCTTTGAATCGTCGAACTGAATGAACGAGGAATCTGGTTGCTTGGGGTCAGCGTCCTTGGATTTATTGGACACAGCCCTCACCTACCGACGTTTGGTGAACACGAACACGCCGACGATGGCGAGACCGATGACGCCGGCGGCAACGCCGACGATGGCGAGCGGATTGGTGCCAGTCTCCTGCTCGGAAGCACCAGAGGACTTCTTAGCAGTGGTCGTGGAAGCAGCGCCCGTATCGGACTTGGAATCGGACTTCTTGTCGGACTTGCTGTCCTTCTTGTCAGACTTCTTGTCAGACTTCTTCTCGTCCTTCTTGTCGGACTTGTTGTTGTCCTTGGTCTCGGTCTTGGTCGACACCGTCGTCTTGGTCACCGGCTTCTTGCCCGGGGCAATAGCGCCGCCCTTCGAGCCGGAACCAGAGCCCGTGCCAGCGCCAGTGCCGGAACCGGTACCAGAACCGCTACCGCCGTTGGAACCAGCACCGCCATTGCCGCCAGGGTTAACGGCATTCTTGGTCCACTTGGCATACAACGTCAGGTCGGCCGTTACTGGCGTGCTAAAGTCATACGCCTGTGTGCAAGCCTCATCGGTATACCAACCGCCGAACGTGTAGCCATCGCGCGTCGGATCGGCCGGCTTGACCAGCTTGCCATCGGCCGTAGCAACAAACTTAGTGTCGCAAGCAGACCCGCCATTGGAATTAAAGGCAACCGTCCAAGACTCAACGGCCCCAAGCTTGAACAGCGTGCCCGAGTCATTGATGTAGTACAGGTTGCCAGATGCATCGGCAATGACCGGAGAGTCGCAGTGCTGGTAATGGCCAGCCGCATCATAAATCTGCGTCGCCTCTGCATCGCCGAGCGTATAGCGATACACGCCACCACCAGCAGAGTAGTTGACGTAATCCTTGCTATCCGCGCTGTTAACGGTGAAGTACACATAGGTCTTGCCGCCCTGAACACTCACCAGCGGAGTAGCAGCAATACCGTTAAATCCGGCCGGCAGTTCTTTACCGTCAGCAGCGGTGACCATCGTGGTCTTACCCGTCTTCAGGTTATAGAGAACCAGAGCAGAGCCAGTAGCCGTCTGTCCGCCGACAATCAGATTGTCACCAGACACCGCAGGGGCGCTCAGATTATTCGTAAGGCCCAGATCAACCGTCTTCTGTTCACTCAGCACGCCCTTTGCCGAAAGCAAAATCACATGGAGCTTTCCGTCGTGCGTCATCTGATAGAAGGTCGAACCATTGGACGGATCGGCAATGCAATCGGCATTTGCGACAGCGCCGAGCTTCATGGTCGAAACGACATCGCCCGTCGTCTTATCAATGCACTTAAGCGTGCCCGCGCTCGTAGGAACAATGGTGTACTTATCCGTCAGCGCAGCGCCAGTCCAATAATAGCCCTCGGAAGGGTCAATGTTCTGCCAAGAGACTTCGCCCGTGGCAATCTTGATACGCTTCAGGGAGCCGTTGCCGTAGGTCGCGTTGTAATTCTCGTCATACGAAATATCGACCGAGCCTACATAGACGTACTCGCCGTCCGAAACGACGGTGCAGGAGCTCTGCGTCAAGTCCGTCAAACCAGGCGTCAGCCACTTGCAGATCAGCTTGTCTGCAGTAATCGCCTGGACCGCACCGCCGTTGAGCGGAACGATGATAAGGCCATTGGTATAGATCGGACGAGAGGTATAGCTCACCTTGGAGGCAAGCGGCGCAGAGGCAACCTTTTTGCCCGTGGACGAATCGATCTTAATGAGCTCGTTCTCGGTCGCGATGTACACAAAACCGTTAGCAATGACAGGCTCGCTGCAGTTGGCATACTGCTGACCAGACTCGGCCTTCCAATCGAAGGCCCACTTAAGACCGGCGGCCTGCGCAGGCGTCTTGGCGTCCGTAACGGACGTACCGTTGCCGCTGTTGCCGTAGCCGGCCCACTCGGCATCCCAATCAGGAGTCGTCGCACTCGGGTCCACGACAATCTTGTCGGGATCGGGCATGGGCGAATCGTCGGTGGTATAGGCAAGCGTAACCTTATCGCCGCTCTTGAGCGTAATCTGGTTGGCGCAGAGTAAGGAGGGCTCTCCATTGATATACAGGTGCCAAGATTTATTGGTCGCAGCATCCCAGGCATACGGCTTGTGATCGAACGGCGAGTTGATGGAATTGAGGAACCAGTACTCACCACTCTGGGAGCCGTTGTACGTAACGCCCTTGGCCTTCAGGACCGTCTCAATAAGGTTCTGGGCAGTAGAGCCTTCGGGCAAAGAAACACTGCTTGCCGAGCCCCAGCAAGTATTGTTGCCGTTGACATCGGGGCCGACAACATCGACAGACCCAAGAACCTGACCGGGGAGGGCATCGGCGTCAGCACCATACATAAAGGTGACGGCGTCGCCCTCTTGGAGCTCGTAGTTGCCGGCACCGACCGTGGCGGACTTGCCATTTACATAGAATTGCCAATAACTGCGGGTCGCAGGATCATACTTATAGGTCTTACCGTCAAGCGGCGATTTAATGCCGCTGAGGTACCAGCCCCAAGACTCTTCACTAGCAACGAGATCAAGACCAGTCTGCTCCAGCAGATCCTTGGCAGTAGAGCCCGCCTTGAGACTCATCTGACCCGTCGAAGCCCAAACCTGCTGCTTGCCGTCCTTGTCCTTACCGAGGACCTGAACGGAAGCATGGACAGAATCGGAGGGCAACTGGTCGCCCCAGCCACCGTAGAACCACGTAACGGTATCGCCAGCATGAATGGTGACATTGTCTGCCGTGCAGTCGCTCGACTTGCCGTTGATGAACAGCTGCCAATAGGTCGAATAATCGAGCGGCTTACCCAGCTCAACGCCGTTGTACTTAAGGCTCAGAATGAAGGAGCCCGCAACAACGGCATCGATGTCATTCGCCTCGAGCGCGACCTTCGTAAGGTCAAGTGCGTTCGAGCCGGACGTCACCACATACTGCGCGTTATCGACCCAAGTCTGAGTCTTGCCCTGGGCATCGCGACCAATGACGGTCACATTTGCGGCAACCTGGTCCTTAACGACAGGGGACGAGCTACCAGCCGTATAGGCAAACTCAATCTTCTGCCCCTGGGTGAGCTTGACGCCGCTCGCGCCAACCGAGGAAGACGCGCCGTCAACAAACAGCTGCCAGTAGGCATAAGTCGCCGGATCGAAGGCAAGCGTGCGGCCATCGCTCGGGGACGTGATGCTTTCGAGGTAAAAACCGTATGCCGTGTTCGGATCGTATTTCGCCTTGAAGCCCACCTTCTGCTGCAGCTTAACGAAGGCGTCCGCAGCCGTCGCGCCCTCGTCGAGCTTGAGTTGCGTAGGTGCCACCCAGGTCTGAGCCTTGCCGTCGGCATCGATGCCGATAATCGAGAACGAGACCTCGACTTGCTTCTTGGCGACATCGCCGGTTTCTGTCGGGTTCTCTGTCTGGACGGCAGTCGCGGCGGCAGATCCTGCTTGGCCAGCGGATGCCGTCGAAGACCGCTCGCTCGCGGTAGGGTTCTCCCCCGTCGCCGAGCCCTCGTCGCCAGTTGCCGCCTCTGTTGTGGCGGCACTAGCTGCAGGCGCGCCCTCGGAATCCGAAACCTCGGCCTTACCCTGGTCGGCAGTACCGTCCGCGGCCCCCGTGCCCTCACTCGGTGTCGCAGCCTGAGCCACAGCCTCGGCAATGCCCTCGGCGCCCTCGGCCCACAGCTGAGCCGGCGTGGTGCCAAAGGCCATCGCGAAGGCCAGGAATGCCACCAGGCCGCGCTTGGCTACGCCGCGCGCAATTGCGCCACGGCGATGCGAGACGCGCTGGCGCTCGTCCACAAACATATCCATTTGCCTCCCATTGTCTGTACTTGGAGCGTTGCCTTGAGGTTGCCCCACGTCATCGCGCATGTTGCGCTCGAGTTCCCCCATCGGGGTCCCCCTTCCCTCCAGAGCCCTATGCACACCGGCGGCATACGCCGCAGCCGCATGCAAGATGAGAGGCGATCCGACTTAACCTTAACGACTCGGGCACGTCGTCCGATCTGCGACGCGAACATCCCGAGCCAAGAGGAATTACGGTTACTGGTACAGCCGGGGACTTGCACCCCAATTCTCCCAAACGCGCAGGTAAACCGCGTATTCATGCGTCTCCGCACCACCATCTAGGCCATCGATTATTACCGTCAAAATGGTATCACGCAAAAGGGCCTCGCACGCAGGCGAAGCCCAAGGTAAAAGCTATTGTTTGCGATAGGAAAATGCGGTGACGGTCGCGGCCTCTAGTGCTTGCCGCCGTGACTGTTGAGCCAGATATTGCGGCCCAGCATAAGTGCCAGCACCAGCGCGCTCACGTAGCCCAAAAAGCCAATGACCGGAATGCCGAACACAACCGGCTCGATGCGCGCGTAGTACACCACCGACGAACCGATAAACAGGCCGGCGATCACAATAGCCATCGACATGCGGTCGATAATCCCACCTAGCTGTCGCAGCGCCTTATCGCTGCTCATGATCTGCGTGTTCACCTTAAGCTGGCCGCGCGTGAGCATACGCGAAGCCAAGCCCAGATACTCGGCCGCCTCGAGCGAGCCCTTCGCCGCGCGATAGCTGCTCGCGGCAAGATCGCGTCCCATGTCGCGCACGCGCGCATAGGTGCTTTTTTCGTTTTTGATGTGCGCCTGGATAATCTGAATCATGTTGACGTTGGGCATATACTCGGTCAGCAAACCCTCAAGCGTCACCATGCCGCGCGCGAACATCGTCACCACGCTCGGCAGCTCAACGTCGTTTTTGCGCGCCAGGTTTAACAGCGAGGTCAAAAACTCGCCGATATCCAGATCCTTCAGGTCAAGGCCCGCAAAGTCAGCCACGATAAAGTCCAAATCGGACAAAAAGGCCGAATGATCGAGCTCAGCCGAGTCGCCACGCGTCACGGCGAAGCGCATGAGCGAATCCTTAAGCTTGGGCACGTCGCCCTCGGCCACGGCGAAAATCATGTCCTTGACGATACCGCGATCGTGACTCGACATGCGTCCGACCATGCCCAAGTCGATAAAGTAAACGATGCCGTCCTTGAGAATGATGTTTCCCGCATGCGGGTCGGCATGGAAAAAGCCGTCATCGAGCACCTGCGTCGAGTAGTCCTCGACGATTGCGGCACCGATCTTTTCCAAGTCATAGCCCTCGGCCACCAAGCGTTCAGGATCGGCGATCGAAATGCCGTCGACGTAGTCCATAACCACCACGTGCTCGGTGCACAGGTCCAGATAGGATTTAGGGCACGTCACGCCATGAACACTCTTATGGAACTCGTAGAAGTCGTTGAGGTTTTTGGCCTCGGCCAAAAAGTTGGTCTCCTCGCGAAACGAGGTCCACAACTCCTCGACTACGCCGTGCAGGTCAACGAATTGATCGGTGTTGACGAACTTGGAAACGATACGCACCACCGAGCGGATGATATCGATGTCCTGCGCCATAACCTGCTGCGCACCGGGGCGCTGCACCTTGACGGCCACGTCCTCGCCCGTCACCAGACGAGCGCGGTGCACTTGCGCGAGCGACGCGCTACCGAGCGGATTGGGGTCGATCGCGTCGAACATCTCCCCCAGGCGCAGGCCGTATTCTTCTTCCAGACAACTGAGTACGACCTCGTACGGCACCGGCTCCACGTCGGAGCGCAGACGACGTAGCTCGTCGCAAAAGCGTTGCGGCAAAATCTCGGACCGGTTGGCCAGAATCTGCCCCATCTTGACGAACATGGGGCCGAGTTCCTCAAGCAGGCGGCGCAAACGAACCGGCGTGAGGTTATCCCACACACGGTACTTTTTGACCAGGCGAACAATCTGCCCGATGCGTTCGCGACGACCCGCCGGCGTGAGCTGGTATTCCTCGTCCGGCGCCATCGCGTCGGGCTCCTCGGGGACCATATCGACAGCGCGCGGCTTCTTGCGAGCGCCCGAGACGGCGGCATCGACCTCATCGACAACCGCCGCCTCGTCACCCAAGGGATCTAGATTGTTGTAATCGGTGGTGGAATCTGCCATCTGCGCTGCTACTCGGCCTCTTCGGTATCCTTCGCATCGTCGGGCTCAACGGACTCGACGGGCACCGCGGTCACGTTGTCCTCGACCGAATCGACGATGTCGCGCACATGGGCCAGGAAGGCCGTGCGCTCGGGGGCGGTCATAACGCGGACACGGGCAAGGATGAGCTCGTCGAGCACGCGCTGGGCCGCGGTCTCGCCCTGCGTGCCCAAGCGCTCGGTCAGATCGGAGATGGTACCGCCGGCCTGCTCGAACATATCGGACACGCTGCGGGCGATATCGGGAGCGCCTGCGTCCTTGCGCACCTGCTCACCCTTGGTATTGAGGTCGTCGAGAACCTTCTTGCTGCCCTCGACGGCAACGGCGGCGGCGCCAAAGCCAACGTTGATGGCGCCGTTAACAAGCTGATCGAGTTTCATAACCATGGTTGTCTCCAATCACAAACAACTGCATTGGCGTTCTTGTACCCAAGATTGAGTGAAAGCGACAAAGCGTTTTAGCGCTATTCGATCGACGGGAAATCCCTACCTCACGTTGTCGTTCATCGCGAAAGAGTTCTTCATGGCGCAGCTCGTGGTGTAGAGCACCTTGCCCAGCAGGGCATCGGTCTCCACGCGGACACGCTCGGCAAAGGCCTCGTTGGCGCGTGCAAGCTCGGCAGGCACCTCGGCCTCGGGCAGAGCGGCTACGGCAGCGTCGACGTCATGGATCTGCTTGTGGCCCATGCCACCGACCTTCTCCTGATAATCCTCGACCGCGCGACCGCACTCATGGAAGCGGACGTCAGCCAGCGCGCCGATCAGGCGGTTGGCCCAGTAGAAGTTTTCGGACGTCACGCGAGCCTGCGTGTCGGCATAGTACTCGGGCATGGTCTCGACGTTGGCGTACAGCGGAACCAGCGCGTTAAACGAGTTGGAGCCAAACGCCATCCACTGCACGGCGCGATAGGCCGGCTGCGCATAGGGACGCAGCTGCAACACGGCGAGCTGGCTGTTGCGGTTGATGCCGATGGGGCGATATGCGCCACGCGTAGCGGGCGTGCCCTTGCTACCGTAGCAATCGTACTCCGTGCCCTGGTAGTGGCTCGAGAGTACGTACTTGATGTCCTCGATGGTCACCTTGCGCTCGGGCACGCGGCTCCAGGGGATATCGTCGCTCTCGGGCGTGTAGTCGGCGTCGGGGCCATCCCACACGTCGCTGGGGTTGAGACAGCGCTGCATGTACCACGCGCGCGGCGTGTTGTAGACGTGGTCGCTGTCGCTGTGCGAGCCAAAGGCCTCGCGCGGGTTAAAGACCGCAGCCGGGCCGTCGCCCTCGACGCCCAGCGTCAGGTCCAGATGCCACTCGGCCATCCAGGCGCGCAAGTCGGCGGAGCACATGTGGTCGACCTGGGCGCCCTCGGCGTCATCCAGGTCAAAGCTGTCGATACCCAGCTGGTTGGGCATGGTCACATAGGCGTCGTCAGGCACGCGCTTGGCAATCCAGTGGTGACCACCGATGGTCTCGAGCCACCAGATCTCGTCCACATCACTAAAGGCGATGCCGTTGTTCTCGTAGGTGCCGTAGCGCTCGAGCAGGTCGCCCAGGATACGAACGCCGTCGCGGGCGGACTTAGCGTACGGCAGGACCAGGGTCACCATGTCCTCCTCGCCCAGACCACCAGGCTGCGCCGACACATAGCCGTCCTCACCCTCGTTGCCCTTGGCGGGCACGTAGTCCACGAGCGGGTCGGCGCCGCGGACGCGCTCGTTGGTGGTGAGCGTCTCGGTTGCGGACATGCCCACATTGAGCTCGTTGAATCCGGCCTCGGCCCAAATGCCATGACCGGGGATGACGTCGGGGACACTCGTGTAACGCATGGGGTTATCGGGCAGCTCGATGGTCAGGTGGCTCAGGACGCTCGTGTAGACGCGCGGCTGCTCGTCAGGATGCACTACGCGCATGCGCTTGGGCTCAAACACCCCGTTGGACGAGTCCTCGTTACGCGCGACCAGTGTCGACCCGTCGTAGCTCGCGTTCTTACCAACCAAAATCGTTGTGCACGGCATGCGCATCCTCCTTGAGCGAAGAAATCAAACGGCAACAGTGTATCGCTTCGGCGCAAAAAGGGCGAAACCACGGCGCTGGCAACCCCTGTGGTCAAAAAATGCCAAATATGAGTACTGTCACCAATTTAGTAACAACAATTTTGCTACGCATGGGTGTCGAAAGTCTACATTTGTTCAAAAATTAGATGATGTAATTCCTCATAGGTCCAATAAAACAGGCTCTCTATCGATAATAAATATCGCTAGAGAGCCTATTTGACCTAAAATATATGTGACTATTTTGGCAACAGTACTCATATTTGGCATTTTTTGTCCACGGGATATAGAACTACCCCTCAAACAGCTTTAAAACGCCTATTTCGATGCGCGCTCGGCCGCTTCGATCACGTGTTTGGCGAGGATCGCCGTCGTCACGGCGCCCACGCCGCCCGGCACGGGCGTGATGGCGTTAACGACCGGCTCCGCGGCAACAAAATCGACGTCACCCACCAGCTTGCCAGCGTCCTCATCCCAGTTAATGCCAACATCGATGATCGTCTGGCCCTCGCGAACCGCGTCCACACCAATCGTACGTGCGCGCCCAACGGCCGCAACCACAATATCAGCCGCACGGCACTCGGCAGCAAGGTCGCGCGTATGCGTATGGCACGTCGTCACTGTGGCATTGCGAGCCGTAAGCACGGCGGCAACAGGACGCCCAATCACCAGCGAGCGCCCGACCACAGCAACCTTAGCTCCATCCAGCTCAACGCCGTAATGATCCAGCAAAGCAAGCACGGCTTCGGCTGTGCAGGGGGCAAAACCCTCGCCGCGCCCCGAAAGCGTGGTGAGCAGCGAAGCCGGCGTCATAGAGTCAACGTCCTTGACGGGATCGAGCGCTGCGGCGACGGCGTTCTCGTCAAGGCCGGCGGGCAGCGGGCGGAACATCAGACAGCCATGAACAGCCGAATCGGCATTGATGTCCTCGATGGCCGTCAACAGCTCGTCCTGCGAAACATCGGCGGGAAGCAAAACGCGACGAGCCTCAATCCCCACTTTTTCGCAGCGCTTGAGGGCACCGCGCTCGTAGGATAGGTCGTCCTCGCGTTCACCTACACGCACGATAGCCAACGTCGGAACAACGCCCCGCTCGCGCAGGGCCGCGCAGCGAGCAGCAAGTTCCTCAGTCAATGCGCGGGCGACGGGAGCACCCTTCAACAGTTCGGCCATGGCTATCCTCTCTTCCTTGCAGCGTCGGAGGCGCGGCGCGCCAGCGCATCGGCGCGCGGCAACCATATGTCGAGCAACTCATCACATGCCGCCTCGAGCTCCTCAGCACGAGCGCGGTCCTTCATAGACGTGGTGTTCGCAAAGAGCGTCAAGCTCGCGCCCTGCATGGCGGCACGGCAGAACACAGCGCCGCACGCCACATCGGACAGCAGCTGACGCGAACCCTTGTCAGCCATGTCCTCGAGCAGCGCCAGTGCGCGCCCGCAGGCATCCATAATGCGATACGGCGGCATAGCGGCCACATGCAGCGCATCCTGAATCGCGGTCGCTCGAGCCGGATCATCACGCGGAATACCGTACGCCGCGGACACCCGCCTGTAGGCACGAACGTCCTCGGAAACCAACTCGACAAGCTCCTGGGCCAGCTCATCAGCCTGGGCAAACGCGCGCGTCAGGTCATCCGCACGATCAGCAAGCGCGGGATTAGTCGCACCGTAGCGGGCAACCATTCCGCACAGCGAGGCGCCCAGCGCGCCCACAAAGGCGCTCGCGCTGCCCCCGCCGGGAACCGGCTCCCCAGTTTGTGAC
>UQNB01000041.1 GCA_900542235.1 uncultured Collinsella sp. | reverse complement strand
GGCCCTCGCGGCCTAGTCGCTATTTAGGGCGTCCAAGATTTGGGACGCAGTTCAACCCAGAGAAACGGGCCTCTTTACTTGTAAAAACAAATGGTAATGCCACTGTCTCTTGAAGCACATCGCCACCGCGCCCCAAACAACGCCAACGAGCAGCAAAAGACACGGGATTAAATTATTCAGATAAATGTGACCCTTCAGGTAGTTTTGGCCGGCTACCCGCGAGTGCCGGCAGGGCGCTTGGTAGTCGAGCGATCCCGCAGGCAAACCCGAGGACCAGCGAGACACCAAACAGCCCGCCGGCACCGGGACCGCATCGCGGCACCAAAAAAGCGCCCGTGCGCTCGATGGATTCGGATGCCCGACAGAGGCTCCTTATGGCTGCTTCCTTCCGGACCTGACCAGATTCGGAACATGTCGTCATCCGAACCCATCGAACGCGCTAGGCGCTCGGTATATCTTACCCGCTCCCGCCCGATGGGGCAAGACAGCTAATTTGGGACGGGGCTTTTTTGACTACTTTTTGACTGGTGGGGCATCAGGGTGGCGAAAGTAGTCAAGGAGGCCCCGTCCTAAATAGACTGATCTGGTGCTGTGCCACGAAAAGGGCCCATCTACTACGTTTAGGTCGCAGGGGTCGACCATAGCCGACTTTTTCGAAAATCGGCAAGCTTTCTACCTGCGGTTTTGTTTTTGCAAATTCCGGGATGGTCGAGGGTGGCCGGCTTAACGTAGTAGATGGTCGCATTTCGTGGCAAACGGTCCGACCCAAGACCCAAGGCAGCCAACCTCGAATGGCCATTCTCGAAGTTGCGGTGGAATACGGACTGAATTGGCCCCTTAAAGGCAAAAACACTCCGTATTCCACCGCAACTTATAGGGAGATAGGCCTTAGAGGCGAGCGAGGTCATAGGCTTGTGCGGCTGACTCGCCGGCGCAGATAAGGTTGGTTGTGGCTTCTTGCACACCGAGCGCCTGGTCGAGGGGCATGGGCTTGCGACAGATCGGCAGGACAAGGTCGATGCCCTGCTCGTACACCGCATCCAGGTTGTCGGCACGACCGCCCACGACGGCAACAACCGGCTTGCCATATCGCTTGGCACGGCGGGCCACGCCCACCGGCGCCTTGCCGGCGGCGGATTGCTCGTCCATATTGCCCTCGCCCGTTATGACCAGGTCGACATCGCGTACACGCTCGTCAAACCCCACGAGATCGAGCA
Organism: uncultured Collinsella sp.; assembly: GCA_900542235.1. Lineage (GTDB taxonomy): Bacteria > Actinomycetota > Coriobacteriia > Coriobacteriales > Coriobacteriaceae > Collinsella. The sequence goes on along the minus strand of UQNB01000041.1, from coordinate 16,420 downwards.
CTGTCTCCACGCCCGAACGCAACTCGGCACCGAGCGCCAGCAGCGCGGCGCCCAAGCCACCGGCAGCGCCCGCGCCGGGCACGCCGAGCACCGAGCCAAATGTCCGTGCGCCCTCGGGTGTGCGCAACAACCCCTGGGCCCGAGCCTCGACAATTGCCGTATCGAGTAGACGACCGTAGCCGACCATCCAGCTGTCGCACCTGCTCAGCGCCTCGGCGTCACCCGTCGGCAAGCCTTTCTGCCCGCCAAACACCGCTAATGCGCCCCGACGCCCCACGAGCGGATTCTCGACATCCGAAAGCACAACGATACGAGCGCCATCCAAAGCCTGCAGCGCTGGCGCCAAATCAACGCTCGCCACCCGCTCAAGGCCGGCAAGACCGGGGGCGATATCGCAGCCCCGATCATCGACCACACGCGCGCCCAGCGCCTGCAGCATGCCGGCGCCACCGTCGTTGGCGGCACTGCCGCCCAGACCAATATAGAGTGTCTTTGCGCCCGTACGAACCGCGCGAAGCATGAGCTCGCCCACGCCATAGGTTGTAGCAGCCAGCGCCGACGACTCCGTGCAAGGCGAATACCCAATGCCAGCCGCCTCGGCCATCTCGATGACCGCGGACTCGCGCTCGCCGTCCACCAGCATCCGGGCAGACACGCTCTTGCCCAAGGGACCTGCTACCTCGCAGGTCACAACCTCACCGCCGCATGCGGCAATGGCGTCGAGCGTTCCCTCGCCGCCGTCTGCCAGCAGCAATGTGCACACCTCGGCATCGGGCCACACGCGGCGTACGCCTTCGGCAACCGCCGCCTCTGCCTGCGCGCTCGAAACACTGCCCTTAAAGGAGTCTATCGCCAGTAGCGCGCAACGGGGCCGGCGACACGCGGCACCAAAATCGACCGCCTCAACGACGATATCTTCGGCACACGCGAGTGCCTCAGCGTGAGCGGCATGTGCCTCAAGATCGGCCCCACAACCGCAGCCAGCACCATCGGTGCCACGCAGCCCACTAAAATAGCTGCTCAACACCTCACGACACTCGTCTGCCAGCACGCCGGCGGTCACATTAAACCGATGGTTCAGGCGCGAGTCGGCATTCAAATCGTATAGAGATCCCAACGCACCCGCCTTGGCGTCGCTCGCACCATACACGCAGCGCCCCACGCGCGCGTTAACCATAAGGCCTGCGCACATGCAGCAGGGTTCCAACGTCACATAGACCGTACAGTCGGAAAGGCGCCAGCGGCCAAGCGCCTGGGCAGCGGCGCACACGGCCGCAAACTCGGCATGAGCCGAAGGGTCCTGGTCGAGTTCGCGACGATTATGCGCCCGCGCGACGATCTCACCGTCGCGCACCACTACGGCTCCGATGGGCACCTCGCCCACCGCCGCGGCGGCGCGCGCCTCGGCCAGTGCCTCGCGCATGAACTTCTCGTCGATTTCGGTGATCGTCATCGTTCGCCTTCCCTGTTGCAAATTCAAAACGATGCTATCATTACGACTCACGGAGAGATGGCAGAGCGGTTGAATGCGGCGGTCTTGAAAACCGTTGAGCGCGAGAGCGTTCCGGGGGTTCGAATCCCCCTCTCTCCGCCACTTTAGTGATTCACCGGTGTCATGGTCCGCTCAAACAGCGCATCGACCACGTCGGCTATCTCAGGTCGACGCTCAAGATCGTGGCCCGATTCCCACCATATCGTGAAAAGACGAATAATACCGCCGGCGACAAACTCAGACGTCGTCTCGAGTGACACGGGGGCCAGGGCGTCCTCGGCAAGCACGTTCATCACACGCTCGCGGATGGAGCGGGCAATGCGGTCGCAAATAACGTTGGTCAACATGCCCGACATGCTGCTTGCCAAAATGTTATCCATGAGCCGCTCGTGCGTCAGAATCAAATCCATGGCATCGTCCAAAATCGCGTGCCGAAGCGCGCGCACGTCCTCGACAGACACTGCGCCGGCCTCATCGGGCTGTTTTTGCGGCAAGCCCGACATGAGCTCATCGATATAAAAGGCAAAGTAATCGTTCTTGTCGCGAAAGTGCTTGTAGAACGTCGTGCGGCGAATCATGGCGCGGTCGCACAGCATGGCAACCGTCAGGTCCTCAAAACGATGCTCCTCGAGAAGCTCGGTAAAGGCATCGAACAGGGCGCGGTAGGTTTTCTTGATGCGAAGGTCCACTGGTATCGCCATCCTCAGGGCAAAGACAACACTCGTCAATCTGTCGCATATCTTACACCTGTACCTCGCGCGCTTTGCCCCGGTGCCAACCCCGCCGAAAACACAACGCTTACCGGAAAGTTCGGCACGGTAAAACGTTGCGGGTATACTAGTAGCGTTATACCAACGGCAGCTGGCGCATGCCGCCGCGGCCATTCGAAACGGAGACATCATGATTACCGTCATCATCGGCATCGTTGTTGTCATTGTGATTGTCTGCGCCATCGCCGGCATCTACAACAACATGGTCACCAAGCGTAACCGCATCGATAACGCCTGGCAGAACATCGATACGCAGCTGCAGCGCCGTAACGACCTGATCCCCAACCTGGTCGAGACCGTCAAGGGCTACGCCAAGCACGAGCAGGAGACGCTCTCCGCCGTGATCAGCGCGCGTAACACCGCCGTCAAGGCCACCACGCCCGAGGCCAAGATGGAAGCCGACAACGTGCTGACCGGCGCACTGCGCCAGCTCTTTGCCGTGGCCGAGGCCTATCCCGATCTTAAGGCAAACACCAACTTTACGCAGCTGCAGGCATCGCTCGAGGATACCGAGAACAAGATTAGCTATGCACGCCAGAGCTACAACGACTGCGTGCTCAGCTACAACAACGCCATTCAGACGTTCCCGGCTGTCATCTTTGCCGGCATCTTCCAGTTTAAGGAGCGCCAGGGCTTCGAGGCCGCCGAAGCAGCCCGCCAGGCCCCGACCGTCAAGTTCTAGTAGTTTGACAGCGTATCCTTAATCGGCCAAATGTATAAACCGCCCCGTCGAATGCATACTTCGACGGGGCGGTTTCCTTTTTCGCGAAGGTCCCCCTCTAAGCGCCGTGCATTTTTAGGAGTATTCAACATAACCAAGAGCTTCGGGCGCCACGATAAATGCCAAAGACCGCGAATGTCCCTGCAAATCAAACGCTGTCAGCCCATAACCCCGCCCATCATTCGTAGAAAACATCGAGAAATCCCGATTTTTTGCCCGAGGTCGGTATGCAGGGGCCTTCGATTGCAGAATACTCGCAAAAATGCACGTCGCCGCCACCCCCACATGGCGCGAACCAAAACAAAAGCGCGGCCTTCCTTTCCGGCGCACTCCGCAGGACGAAAGAACCTCCGCCGCACGAAGTGCGCTGCGGAGGTTCTTGCATATCCGAGGACGCGCCGGAAAGGAAGGTTGCCCTCGGGCCGAACAGCTATGGCAGCTTACGCGACGGTGTAAACCCAGTCGTGCTTATCCTCGACAGCACCAGATTGGATGCCGGTCAGGGTCTCGCGGAGCTTCTTCATCACGGGGCCAATCTCGGTGTAGCCAGCCGGGAAGGTCACGGTCTCATCGGCACCATAGACCTTGTTGTCGATCTCGCCCACCGGGGAAATGACGGCAGCGGTGCCGCACAGGCCGCACTCAACAAAGGTGCCGGACTTGACCTCAGCCCACTCGACGGGACGCTGGTCAACGGTCATGCCCAGGTCCTCGGCAACCTGAACAAGCGAACGACGGGTGATGGAGGGCAAGATGGAGTCGGTGTGCGACTGCGGAACGACGAGCGTGCCGTCCTCCTTCACGAACAGAACGTTCGCGCCGCCGGTCTCCTCGACATAGGTGCGGGACTCAGAGTCGAGATACAGGTTCTCGGCATAGCCCTCGCGATGGGCCTCCATCGTGGGCTTGAGGGACATGGCGTAGTTCAGGCCAGCCTTGATGTTGCCGGTGCCGTGCGGTGCGGCGCGGTCGTACTCGGAAACGCGCAGCTTGACGGGCTTGAGGCCACCCTTAAAGTACGGACCGACCGGGGTCACGAGAATGCGGAACGTGTACTCAGGAGCGGGAGCCACGCCGATCACGTCACCAGAGCCGATCATAAACGGACGCACGTACAGGGTTGCACCGGAGCCGAAGGGCGGAACCCAGGCGGCGTTGGCAGAAACGACCTGCTTGACGGCCTCAACAAACTTGTCCTTGGGGAACGGGGGCATCTCGAGGCGCTGGGCAGAGTTATACATACGCTCGGCGTTCATGTCGGGACGGAAGCAGACGATGCTGCCGTCCTCGGAGGTATAGGCCTTCAGGCCCTCAAAGACCTCCTGGCAGTAATGGAAGATGCCACCGCACTCGGAGACATGCAGGGTGTGGTCGGTGGTCAGGCCGCCCTCGTCCCACTCGCCATCCTTCCAATGAGCCTCGTAGCTGTAATCGGTCTTCATGTAGCCAAAGCCGAGGCTACCCCAATCGATATCCTTCTTCTCGACAGTCATATGTCGCTCCTTACATACACAGTTGCAAACTCGCGAACCCGCACGCAAGGACCGAGGCCGACCACGTCGCAACGTCGCACGCCCGGAGCGTAGAGCCGGACGGGACACGCGAACAGCATCAAAGCCGATGGCACGTCGATTCGCATGCACGAGATTGTACTCCCCGCACGCGTCTGATAAAACGCTTTTCTTTAACTAAGTAAAGTATTTTCATTTGACCGAAACTAAAGAGGCCCGCCACCGTAAGCGGTGACGGGCCTCAACGGCACGGTTTGCGCGCTGGCTCGAGCTACGCGTTCTTTTTGCCCAGCTTAGCCTTAACCAGACCGACCACAGTCGGGATGATCGACACGGCAACGATGCCGACGATTAGCAGCTCAAAGTGCTCCTGCACAAAGGGGATGCCGCCAAAGAAGTAGCCCAGCAGCGTAAAGACCGTCGACCAGGTAATGCCGCCCAGCACGTTAAAGATGACAAAATTGCGCCAGTGCATGCCGCCCATGCCGGCGATAAAGGGCACAAAGGTGCGGATAAACGGGAAGAAGCGGCCCAGGAAGATGGCTAGGTGACCCCACTTGTCCAAGAAATCCTCGGACTTTTTGATGCGCTCGGGCGTCATAGCCCTCACCTTGCCCGAAGCAATGATCTTTTTGCCAAAGAAATGACCGATCATAAAGTTGCACTGATCGCCCAAGATGGCAGCGGCCCATGCGGTGGCCAGAAGCGCCACGATGTTAAAGCCGCCGTTGTGGGCAAAGAAGCCCGAGGCGAACAGCAGCGAATCGCCGGGAAGGAACGGGAAGAATACCACGCCCGTCTCGATAAAGATGATCAGGAACACGCAGCCGTAGGCCATAAGAGGGCCGGCGGCGATCCAACTGGCGATCGCGGTGCGCGGGTCTTTGAGCAACTCGGCGATAAAATTAATGAAACCCATGAAGTAAAACCTCTCAGTTGTGGGCGCGGATACGTCCAAGTTGACCAGTATACGGTTGCGACGCGGCCATGCACACGACCGCACAAAAGCATGACTCCATTACCAGCAAGTTTGCATAACTGACACCTGTTGCGCAATGCCGCCAAGATTGTCCTTCCTAATCCCTAGCGAATCGCTATACTTTATTGAATCGCATTGCCATGGCGCTAAGGGAGGGCGGCCGGTGAGCTTTATCAATACCATTCGCGAGGACATCAAGACCGTCCAGGCGCAGGACCCCGCCGCGCAAAATGGTCTGGTCATTTTCCTTTCGTACCCCGGCCTTCACGCCAAGTGGAACCACGTACCCGAGCACTGGCTCTGGGAGCACGGTCATCGCTCGCTCGCACGTGTGCTATCTCAAATCACCCGCCACATCACCGGCGTCGAGATTCACCCCGCCGCGCAGATTGGCAAGCACTTCTTTATCGACCATGCCATGGGCGTCGTCATCGGCGAGACCACCATCGTGGGTGACAACTGCGTGCTCTACCAGGGCGTTACGCTCGGCGGCACCGGCAACGAAACCGGCAAGCGCCACCCCACCCTGGGCAACAACGTCACAGTGGGCACGGGTGCCAAGGTGCTCGGCAACATTCGCATCGGCAACAACGTCAAGATCGGCGGCAACTCGGTTGTCGTCAAGGACGTGCCCGACAACTGCACCGTCGTGGGCGTGCCGGGACGCATCATCAAGCGCAACGGCTGCCGCGTGTTCGAGGAGAGCTTCGATGCCAAGCAGCATCGCGAGTACATGCCCGACGATGCCGCCGAGCAATCCGCACTCAACCGTCAAGGCATCACCGAGAATGCCCGCCGCGTCAAGGAACTCGAGCGAGAGGTGGCCGAGCTCAAGGCCCTCGTCGCCAAGCTCGCGGACGAACGCTAGGGCTGCGAACGGTACAAGCCCGCATCAACACAAGAAGGCGCGCCAGGGAATTCATCCCCGGCGCGCCTTGATTTGTGATGTGACATGTGGGACTGCCCCTTTGTCACCTTATGCGAACTGACTCAGATAGAGGTCGGCATAAGCGCCCTCGGCTGCGAGCAGCTCCTTATGCGTGCCCTGCTCGATAATGTTGCCGTGATCCATGACCAAGATCAGGTCGGCGTCCACAATCGTCGACAGGCGATGCGCAATCACAAAACTGGTGCGCCCGCGCATGAGCGCGTCCATGGCGCGGCCGATGGCAAGCTCGGTGCGCGTGTCTACACTCGACGTCGCCTCGTCCAGGATGAGAATCGCCGGGTTGTTGAGCAGCACGCGTGCGATGGTCAGCAGCTGACGCTGGCCCTGGCTGATGCTTTCGGCATCGTTGGCCACCCGCGTGTCGTAGCCCTGCGGCATGGTGCGCACAAAGAAGTCAACCTGGGCGGCGCGCGCAGCCGCAACAATCTCCTCGCGCGTTGCCTCGGGGCAGCCGTAGGCGATGTTCTCGGCAATCGTTCCGTCGAACAGCCAGGCGTCCTGCAACACCATGCCAAACTGCTGGCGCAGCTCGCCACGATCCATACGGCTCGTGTCCACGCCGTCGAGCGTAATACGCCCGCCGTCAATCTCGTAGAAGCGCATGAGCAGGTTGATGAGCGTCGTCTTGCCTGCGCCCGTGGTTCCCACCACGGCAATCTTCTGGCCCGGCTCGGCGGTAAACGACACGTCGCGCATAAGCGGCTTGTCAGGCGAATAACCAAAGCGCACGTGCTCAAAGGAGACGCGGCCCTCTACGCGACCCGGCAGCTTGGCGGCCTCGTCCGGCAGCGGATCGGCCTCCATCTCGGGCTCATCGAGCAGGTCGAACACGCGCTCCGCACTCGCCAGCGCGCTCTGCAGCGAGTTAAAGGTAAACGACAGCTGCGTCATGGGTTCGGACGCCTCGTAGATAAACTGGAAGAACGCCTGGAACACACCGACGGTCATGTGACCGGCGACCAGCATGCTGCAGCCCACCAGCGCGATAACGATCTGCGCCAGGCGACCAATAAAGCGAACCGCGGGTCCGACGGCGTTGATCATAAAGTCGGCCTTGGCGCTCACGCGCGCCAACTCGTTCGAAGCCTCATGCACCTCGGCAGAGCTCTGGCGCTCGCGGTTGAACGCGCGAATCACCAGGCGGCCCGAATAGCCCTCCTCGACCGCACTCGTAATCTTGGACACCCACTCCTGGCGCTCGCCCGTCACGTCATGCGTGCGGCGCGAAACTACCTTGGTCACCAGCAGCGACACCGCCGTAAAGCCCAAAAAGACGAGCGTGAGCTCGACGCTGAACACAAACATCATGCTCACAGCGCCCACCACGGTACCGATCGACACCAGCAACTGCAACAAGCCGCGCTGCATGCTTTCGGACATCTTGTCCAGGTCGTTGGTCGCGCGGCTGACCACCTCACCGGGACGATGCGCGTCAAAGTAGGCGAGCGGCAGACGGCTGAGCTTTTGCGCGATGCGGTTGCGCAGACGCAGGTTGAGTCGCTCGGCCACACTCGACATCAAAAAGCTCTGCAGCGCATAGAAGGAGGCGGCTGCCGTCCAGATCATAAAGTAGACGAAAATGGTCTTGCCGCAATGTTCCCAGGTAATGCTGAAAGTGGTGTCGTTGGCAAACGCCACCTGCATGTGACCCCACAGCTCATCGATCACGCGAGCGCTGTACGCTGGCGCGGCGGTGTTGAAGATGGCGTAGAACACGATGCTCGCGAACACAATATAGAAGCGCCAATGGTCGCCGGCGGCCTCGCTCCACAAGCGGCGCACCGTCGCCCAGGTATCCCGGGGCGTCTCGTCCTCGTCTTCGTCGTCTACGTCGCGCATGCGTTCTGCCTCGGCGCGGGCGCGCTCGTCCTCGGCGCGCTCGTTTTCCTCGTAGAGCGCCTGGCGGCGGGCCTCGCGCTCGGCCGCCTTGATGGCGTCATCCAGCTCGAGCACCGCGGCAGCCTGGTCGACCGTTTTCTCAGCGGCGTCCGAATCGTTCGAATCGATAGCATCGCTGCACTTCTTGAGCTCCTCGGTCATGCTACTCACCTCCCTTCATCTGCGACTCCGCGATGGCGCGGTATACCTCACAGGTTTCCATAAGCTCGCCATGCGTGCCCAAGCCCACGACCTCGCCATCCTTGAGCACGACAATCTGGTCGGCGTGCAGAATCGTCGAGATGCGCTGCGCGATGATAAGCACCGCGGCGTCGCGCGTCTCGTCCTGCAGCGCATGGCGCAGGGCCGCATCGGTCTTAAAGTCCAGGGCCGAAAAACTGTCGTCGAAGATATACAGGTCGGCGCGCTTCATGAGCGCGCGAGCAATGGCCAGGCGCTGGCGCTGACCGCCCGAAAAGTTCGTGCCACCCTGCGCCACCGGGGTATCGAGCCCCTGCGGCTGATCGAGCACAAAGGTGCTCTGGGCAACCTGGAGCGCGTGGAGCATATCGGCCTCGGTCGCGTCTTCGTTGCCAAAGCGCAAATTGCTTGCCACGGTGCCCGAGAACAGCCATGCCTTCTGCGGGACGTAGGCAATGCGCCCGCGAATCTCGTCTTGCGAAAGCTCGCGCAGGTCGACGCCGTCCAGGCGAATGGCACCCTTGGTGGCATCGTGAAAACGCAGCAGAAGCTTTGCCACCGTCGACTTGCCCGAGCCCGTCGAGCCCACAATCGCGGTCGTCTGACCGCGACGACAGGCAAAGCTCAGGTCGCACAGGGTGTCCTCGTCGGCATCGTCAAAGCGAAACGACATGTGATCGAACTCAGCGACCGCATCCGCATCGCCCCCGGAGGCAGGCGCCCCGTCACCCAGCGTACGCTCGCCGTCCACGATGCTCGGCTCAATCTCCAACACCTGCTGCGCACGGTTCAGGCACGCCGCGGCGCGCGGCAGCGTCAGCACTACCATCTGCGCCATCATCACAAAGAACAGGATCAGGAGCGCATATTCCAGCACCGCCGAGATGCTCGCGATCTGCATGGCGTGGGCGCCCACGCGGTTGCCGCCAACCCACAGCACCGCTACCTCGGCGATGTTCATCAAAAAGAAGCTTGAGCTGTCGAGGCCCACAAACAGGTGGTTGACTTTGATGGCGTTGGCGGCGTAGTCGCTGAACACCTCGTCCAGGCGCCGCTCCTCGTGACGCTCCTTGTTAAACGCACGGATGACGCGCACGCCCACGATGTTTTCGCGCAGCACCACGTTCATGCGGTCGATAAAGCTCTGCAAGCGCATAAAGATCGGAGCCGCGTTGGCAACCGTAAAGACCGCCGCCACCAGCACAATCGCAACCACGACGCCCAGCAGCGTGCCCATGGCAGGATCGATAAACCAGGCGAAGATGATGCCCGCCACGGCCAAAAACGGCACGGGCAGCACCAGCTGAATGGTCTGCAGAATCGCCTGCTGAATCACGTTGATGTCGTTGAGCGAGCGCGTGATCATCGATCCGGTGCCAAAGCGCTCAAAGTCACTGGCAGACAGCTCGAGCGACTTGTCGTAGACGGCATTGCGGATATCGCAGGCCACGTTGGCGGCCAGGCGCGCCGAAAGATAGCAGCCCAACACCGCGCCGCCGCTGGCCATGCCGGTCGCGATAAGCATGTAGAGACCGTTGCGCAAAATGTAGTCGACATCGCCCGTGGTGATACCGGTGTTGACCATGTTCGCCAACATCGTGGGTACCAGCAGTGTGCCAACGTTGTCGATTAGCAGCACCAACAACGTCACCGCGACAAGCCTGCGATACGGCTTCATAAACCTCATTAAGAGTCGCACGACTCCCCCTCACCTTGATTCTCGGCCTGGCTCTCGGCAGCGATATGTTGCTTAAAGGCATCGCACTCATCGCCGAGCACCTGAGAGAATTTTCCGATTAGGCGCATGATTTCGCGTTGCTCACACGGCTCAAGCGCGCCAAAGGCTCGCTGCTCGGCCTTGAGTGCCGGCAGCGCATAACGCTCGGCAAACCGCATGCCCGCTTCGGTCAAACGCACAACCTTGTTCTTACGGCTGCCTTCGGCAAACTCCAACGTTGCAAAGTCCCGCGCCGTCAAGGTTTTAATGGCCGAGTTGATGGTCTGCTTGCTGTAGAACCATTCGCTCGTCAGGCGGCTTACGGCAATACTGCCGCCCGCCGTGCTGGTATCGACGAGCATCCAGTAAGCGCAGTCCGAAAGACCGCAGGCGCGCGAGAACTCCGAATAGATATGGTCGAGTCCATTGAGCAACCGGTCGAAGTCGACCAGCGTAACCGCACTATCCATCTATCCCACCATTCGATTGTCCGATTTTTGACCAATTTATATCTCTAGATTAGTCCGAGTTTTGACTATCGTCAACAGGCTCTCCGCAAATGCCTGCACTTTTATGGCCTATCGGCAGAAAAAGACCGCCGGCGCGGGGGGCGGCGCCAGCGGTCACGTGAAAATCGGGTTTTATTGCCTGTTAGGCGGCGACGGCCTCATAGACCGTAGCGCCCGAGAAGCTGTCATGCAGGCTCTTGCCGGCAATCCACGGCAGCTCGACGACCTCGCAGACCGTGTTGACCAGCTCGGAGCAGTCAGTAAAGTGGCCCTTGTCGTTGAGGGCCTCGCAATCCTGAACACGCCAATAGCCATCGGTGTGCGTGATGTAGTACTCGTGATCGTCAATCGTCACAAAAGCGCGCGTCTTGGAACGCAGCAGCTTCAGAAATCCTTCGAAGTCGGTCTCGACGACATCTCCAGCCTGGAACATGATAGTTACCTCCTGGCCCGGCGCCACCACGGCGCATTGATAAACGTTGGTACTCCTTTAGTAAAACCTTTATCAGAGGTTATACGTTCGTCATTTAGGCAAGTGGTAAAAAACCGCAGGGTAGACGGGATAAAACGTTTAACCATCCCATTTGTTTGTCACATTCTGAAGGTACTTTTATGCAAACCTACTTTCCCAATTGGAATCTATCCTTTTGGCCGGGCAATTGACCGTCTATCGTTTGAGCCCGACGGGTATGAACGTGGCATCTGCAACGCCACCACAAGGAGACGCCATGGAGACCATCGAAGCGCTCATTCACCGCCGCAGCTGCCGCAAATACAGCGATCGTCCCGTCGAGGCCGAAAAGCTTGCACGTATTATCGAAGCCGGCCAATATGCACCGAGCGGCATGGGCCGCCAGCCGGTGACGTTTGTCGCCGTCACCGACCCCGCAACCGTTGAGCGTCTCTCACAGCTCAACGCCCAGGTCATGGGCAGCAACGGTGACCCCTTCTATGGCGCCAAGACCGTTGTGGTGGTGCTGGTTGACCGCAGCGTGCCAACGCATCTGGAAGACGGTTCGCTCGCCATGGGCAACCTGCTCAATGCTGCCTATGCGCTGGGCGTTGATTCGTGCTGGATTCATCGCGCGCACGAGGTCTTCGACTCGCCCGAAGGCTTGGAACTGCTGGCAAGCTGGGGCCTGCCCGCCGACGGCAGCCTGCGCGGTGTCGGTCACTGCATTCTGGGCTATGCCGAGGACACGCTACCCGAGGCAAAGCCGCGCCGCGACAACGTGGTGTACGTGAAGTAATTAGTTCCGCCGTTCTAACGAACGGCGGGCCCGCTGACGCTGCGCGTGCCGCATTCACGCCAATCTGACGTTCAATTTCGAGGGCGCGACCAAAAGGTCAGCGCCCTCTCATTTCACGTCACCTTGGCGCAAATGCGGCCCGCTCGCTGTTGGCGCCTGACATCGAGTAAGCCACTGTTGGCATCCGGCACCTGGGCAGCTAAAAAGCCCCGTCCCAAATTAGCTACCCCACTCGCAACTTATCTTGCCGATGGAGTTGTCGTCGTTTCGTTCGTGTGAGTCGTTTCGGCTTCGCTGCCTTGTTCGCCCTCGTCCTTTTGCGCATCGGCGATGGTGGTGGCCGCCGCAACGATACCGCGTTGGGGCGCAACGCCCGTCTGGGTCTGTGCGCCCTCGACAACTTCTGTACCTGCATGCGCGAGCTCGGGCGATTTAAACACTGCGTCCAAGTTGGCGCCGCCGCCGGCGTAGCCAAGCGCAGCGAGTGCGATGACGATCGCTGCAACGACAGCCACGATCGGCACGTAGCGATGCCAGCCGGCGGGATTGAGCCCGCTGCGACGAGCCGCCCCGCGGCTGATGTAACCGAGCGTTCCGTCGTGCTTGAGCTTTGAGCCTACCACGCGTTTGCGGCCCCACAGCGAGGACTCTGCCTGCATTGCCAAGCGGGCGCTTGCCGAAGGATAGCCGTATTTAGTGCGCTTGAACGAGCCATCAAACCCCGAGGCGTGTTTGCCCCACGTCACCGATGTCGTGCGTCGGTTAACCGGCGCGGCGCTCCGCCTTCTGCGGCTCGGTTTTGAAGTCTCAGCCATATGCCCTCGCACGCCGTAACCAAATCGAAACAATAACGCTTTGGACTGTAGCACACGCGTCGCGCGCGGTCACGGGCGCCTCGCTCAACGGTCATCGTCCTTCAGCAAGCGCCACAGCGTTGTACGGCTTATGCCCAGCACCTCCGCCGCACGGGTTCGGTTGCCGTGGAGATGATCTACAATCAGATGCGCGATATCTCGCTCGGTATCGGCCAGCGGTCGCAGGATATACAGGTCACTTTCGAGCGTCGGGGCGCCAAAGGTTGCGGTCTTAATCACGTCCTCTTGGGAGAGCACTTCCTCCGCCACAGCGCGGTCCACCGCGCCCGCCCCCACCAATATATACAGTCGTTCCGAGACCTCGCGGAGCTGCAGATAATTGCGCGGCCAGCGGTAAGCATCGAGCGTCTTCGTCGCCGCGGCAGACAGCGTGGGCGCTGCCGTCCCAAATGCATCAGCGAGATATTCTAAATAGCGCGCAATCTTTTGCGACGTAGCTCCCTGCTCGGCGATTGCCGGCGCCACACTCACCGCACAGGCGAAACGCTCGGTCACAAAGGCGGCTTGATCACTTTCGCTGCCGCCCGGCATGTCATTCGCCGTCAGCACCACATGACAGCGCGTCGCCAACGCGGTGTCGGCCATCGTGGAGACCAGCTCGCGGAGGCGCTGGGGGACAACCGCGTTCCAGCCCTCAATGCAAAGGGTCAGCCCCGTTTGGAACAGCGGCGATTCGGCGCTTTTGAGCACATGGCGCCAACCGCGCTCGGTGAGCTCATCGAGCGCAACGGAAACAAAGGGTTGATCGGCAAAAGGGCCATCCAGATAGAGGCGCATGGCGATCTCGGCCTGACCTGCTCCCAGCTCGCCCTCGAGCATAAGGGGCACGCCGCGCGCGTAGCTCTCGGCGACCGGCGCAGCCACCGAAGCCGCCCCCTCAACGATGCCGTACGCGCTCGATTCGTAGCGGGCCTCAACTTCGTCGGCGTTGAGCCATTCGATGCCCGCATGCGCCGCGGCGCCGCGCACCTCGCGGACCACGGCGACCCAAAGCCTCCCGCCCTCTTTGTCGGTGGGGCGAACGGTCAGGCTCAGGCGCGCACCCGCACGTCCCATAACCAGACGCGCGCCGTCTCCTATACGGTCGAGGCGCTCAGCGACAAAAGCCGCCACATCCCGCTCAAGCGCCGCGTCATTCATGGTCGAAATCGCGACGTCCCCACGCGCATCGATTGCCAATGCCGAGGCCCCGGCAGCAGCCAGGGCCTCGGTCAAGATGTTCAGCTTGGCATCGCTATCCATGATTTGCCCCTGTCCGCGGCGACGTGCAGCCGCCGACGGTCGCACGACCGAGTGTTTCAAAATTAAACGATATTGCTCACCAAACACTATAGGGCAGAAAGCGCCGTCCTGCGAGTATAGGTGTTGCCCCGCATCGCCATCCTGGCGGGGCGATAAGAGCTCTTCGGGACTTATAAACCTGCGGACAAGCCATACCCGCAAGAGCTCCTATCGCTCCACCGTGAGAATGCGCTCACCAGCACGCAGCACGCAAATAAGCTACTTCTCTACCAGATTCCCAGCACGTGCTGCATTCCCAAGCTCATGCACGCAATGCCAATCCAACAGCAAAAGCCCAGCTCGATGGGCTTGCCGCCCTTTTTGACCAGCTCGACGATATCGGTATTAAAGCCAATAGCCGCCATGGCCATCACGATAAAGAACTTCGAAAGCTCCTTGATGGGCGCCGTAAAGGACGCGGGAAGCTGAAGCACCGTGGTGATCACGCTCGCCAGCACAAAGAACAGCACAAACATGGGAAACGCGCGTTTAAGGGAGAACGTGCTTTTGGCGTCACCGCCGGCCTTGCGCGCCAGATGCATCTGCCAGCATGCGAGGACCAACGTGATGGGGATAATGGCCAGCGTTCTGGTGAGCTTGACCACCGTGGCGCTCTCGAGCACATTGGCGCCGGGATGCATGCTGTCCCAAGCGCTCGCCGCAGCCGTTACCGACGAGGTGTCGTTGATGGCGGTGCCGGCAAACAGGCCAAAACCCTCGTTGGTCAGCCCGAGCATGCCGCCGAGCGTTGGAAACACGAGCGCCGCGATAACGTTAAACAGGAAGATGACCGAAATGGCCTGGGCAATCTCGCGATCGTCGGCATCGATGACGGGTGCGGTCGCGGCGATAGCAGAACCGCCGCAAATCGACGAACCCACACCCACAAGCGTCGCGATCTTACCCGGCACGTTCATAACGCGGCAGAGCACAAAGGCGATGACAAGCGAGGTCGAGATTGTCGCCACGATAATCGGCAGCGACTGGGCGCCCTTGGACAGAATCTGGGAGAGGTTCATGCCAAAGCCAAGCAGGATAACCGCGTACTGCAAGACTTTTTTGGACGTATAGGTGACGCCGGCGGCGAGCTGTTCGCGACGCTTCCTGGGAAAGACGAGCGCCAGGACCATGCCAAAGAGGATGGCAAACACCGGACCGCCGACCACTTCAATTTGTTTGCCGAGCAACGTCGCGGGGATAGCGATGATCAGGCAGAACAAGACGCCCCTCCAGCGCTCGCGTACGATATTCGCCAGTTGCATATGGGATTCCTTCTTTCTATTTCACGTTTGCGACGGCTTATGATACGGCAACATTGAGCGCAGCCTTGCGCAAACACAGACTAAGATGCCGCAATAGTTCTCAGGCAACAGCCGAATTACCCACCGCGGAGAGCTGATTCGCGGCATAATTAACAACTGACATATGAGTTTGATAGAACAGTTGCGAGGCGCTATGGAAGAATCGATGCACGTCGGCGAGCAGGAAACGAGCCTACAGGACCAGTCCTACCACACCATTCGACGCAAAATCGTCTACCTGGACTACAAGCCGGGCGAAAAGCTGGGCGTCAAGCAACTTTGCGACGACCTGGATATGGGGCGCACCCCTGTGCGCGAGGCACTGGTGCGTCTGGCGCAAGAGGGCCTGGTGCGCACCGTGCCCCAGAGCGGTACCTACGTCTCACCCATCAACCTCACCCTTGCCGAGAGTGCCTGTTACATCCGCGAGCATCTGGAAAAGCAGGTGATTGTGGAGTGCTGTGCGCGCGCCACGTCGGCCGGCATCGAGCAGCTCGACCGCGCCATCGCGCTGCAGGAAAAGGCCATGGCCGAAGAGGGTCGCATCGGCTTCTTTTTGAGCGACAACCTCATGCATCACATGATTTTTAGCATCGCATGTCGCAGCACCGTGTGGTCGTGGCTCGAAGAGACCAATGCCGACCTGGAGCGCTTCCGCTGGCTGCGCGCCGCCACACAGGTTCTCGACAATCAGGACATCGTGAACGAGCACAAGCAGATTCGCCGCGCCATCGCCGGTCGCGACCCCATCGAAGCGAGCTTTTTGGTCAGCAAGCACCTGCACATGATGTTCCGCAACCAGACCGAGGTTCTGGACCAGTTCCCCGAGTACTTCGAGACCAGCAAGCTCCGCTAACCTGCCAAAAAGGGACAGGTTTATTTTGGCAGGTTTTATCTGGGCAAATGCAGAAAAGGCCCGGCTCCGTCTTGATTGAACTGCGTCCCAAATCTTGGACGCCCTAAATAGCGACTAGGCCGCGAGGGCC
>UQNB01000040.1 GCA_900542235.1 uncultured Collinsella sp. | reverse complement strand
GAGGCCGCCACGGTCGAGCGCCTGCGCGGCCTCGAGCATGTGCTTTCGATCGAGCTGTCCGGCGGCGAACTCGTTTGCACCTGCGAGGCGAGCCCGCACAATCTGGTCGACATCCTTGACACGCTGCGCGCCGCCGATGTGGCGCTCGGCCGCGTGTGGAGCGAGCCGCCGACCCTCAACGACGTGTTTCTCGAGATTACCGGCCGCGAGCTGCGCGACTAGGGGGCGGCCATGTTCAACACCATCATAACCACGGCCAAGACGCTATTGCGCCGGCCGAGCACATGGGTCTGGGGCGCGATCTTTCCCGTCGCGCTTTCAACGATGTTCATGTTTATGTTTGCGAACCTCAGCTCCGACGGCAAGATCGACCCGGTGCCGGTAGCCGTTGTCGCTGACGAAGCCTGGGGCGCTTCGTCCTTTAAGGACGTGGCGACCTCGCTTGCCAGGGAGGGCGACGATCAACTGCTCGATGTGAGCGAGTACGAAGACTTGGCTGCCGCGCGCAAGGCACTCAAGGCCGGCGAGGTCGCGGGCATCTATACGGTCGACGACGCGGGCACGCCCAAACTCACGTTGCTTTCGAGCTATGACGGCTCGCGTGCGTCGTCGGTACTCACCGACCGCAGCATCCTTGAAACGGTGGCAAGCTCGTATGCGCAAAATGCCGAGCTCATGGCCCAGATTGCTCAAGATGACCCGGCGGCGCTCGCCGACCCGGAGGCGGTTGCGCGCGCTCTGTCGCTCGAGGGCGGAATCCGTCGCGTGAGCCTGACGCGCACCACGCCCGACGGCACGACCATTTACTATTACGCGCTCTTTGGTCTGGTCGCGATGATGTCTGCCGAGTTTGCCGCCTTGAGCGTTGTCGACCTGCAGCCCAATCTGTCGGGCCTCGGCGCGCGCCGCTGCGTGGGCGGCCTTTCCAAGACGGCGTCGCTGGCCGGCATCTTTGTCGGCTCGTGGCTGGTTTCCTTTGCCTCGATGGCGGTCGCGATTGGCTACGTGCGCCTGGTGGTCGGCGTCGACTTTGGCGGGCGCGAGGGGCTGTGCCTGCTGGGCGGCGCCGTGTCCGCGCTTGCCGCCACGGGCTTGGGACTCTTTGTGGGCACGCTTCCCGTTAAGGGCGGCAAGGCATCCAAGTCCGGCATCCTCACGGGCTTTGCCACCACGTGCGCCCTGTTTGCCGGGCTCTACGGCGAGCCGGCGATGGCGCTTGCCGACGACGTCGCCCGCGCCTGCCCGGCCGAGTGCTGGCTCAACCCCGTCAAGCTCATCTGCGACATGTTCAACCGCCTGTATTTCTTTGAGGACCTGGGTCCCTTTGCCGTCCGCGCCGGCGCGCTCGTCCTGATGGCCCTGGTGTTTGTCGCCGCCGCTACGCTGATCTTTGGAAGGAGCCGCTATGAGCACCTTTAAGACCGCGCTTCGCATGGCGCTCGCGCACCCGTTCTACCTGCTCATCTATACGGTGTTCATCTCGCTCATGGGCGTATTCATCGCGGCTTCGGTGAGCTGGAACTCGTCGCAGCTTACCGAGTACAAGCCCTACGACACCAACGTGATCGTGGTCGACCGCGACAATAGCGACCTTTCGCGGGCGCTTACCAAGCACCTGGGCTCACGCTTTGACCTGGTCACGGGCGTCGGCGACGACACATACGACCTTGCCGACGCGCTCTCGAAGAGCAACAGCGCCAAAGGCAGCGCCGACTGCGTGTTCTTTATCCCGGAGGGGTTTGAGGACGATCTTGTTGCAGCCGCCCGCGCGGGGGAGTCCCTGCCCAAGCTCGATGTGACCTACGGTGCCGGCACCATGGCGGCGGCGCTTTCGTCTGCCGAGGCCTCGCGGTGGATCTCGCTCGCGGGCGCTGCGGCCGCACTAGAGCCCGCTGCCTCCAACGGCGACGTCGCAAGGGCCGCCGAGCACGCGGCCGCAAAGCGCGCGGAGGTCCAGATCGAGCAGGTCAAGGTCGACTCGACTGCTGCTACCACGCTCGAGTCGTACTTCAACTTTGGCGCGTACGCGATCATCTCGTCGGTCATCGTGTCGGTGGGACTGGTGTTCTCGGGCATGAACGAGCCCGAGCGCGTGCGCCGCATGGATGCCAGCCCGGTCTCTGAGCGCCAGCGTTCGCTCGCTGTGTTCGCGGCCGCCGCCGTGCTCACCGTCTGCATCTGGCTCGTGTCGAGCATGATGGGCGTCGTGGGCTTTGCCAGCGCGGTTGCCGAGGTCGGCGTGGGTCGCGTGTGCCTGGCGCTGGCGGCAACGTTTGCCCTGGCGTGCACGCCGCTGGCCGTTGGCTTTGCCCTTTCGAGCCTGGGCGCGCGCGAGGAGCTGCTCAACGGTGTGGGCAACCTGCTCGGCATGCTCATGACGTTTTTGGGTGGCGCTTGGATGCCGCTGTCGCTGATGGGTTCGGCCGTGCAGACGGTGGCGCACTTTGTGCCGACATATTGGGTGAACGACGCGATCAGCAAGGCGCTCGCCGCGGACCTGACGTCCACCGTGCTTGGCGACATCGCCTGCGATCTGGGCGTCACGGTGCTCTTCGCCGCCGCCATCGCCGCCGTAGGCCTGGCCCTCACCCGCGCCAAATCCCACGCCTAGCTACCTGGTCATCGGGGACGTTCTTAAACGGCTAGTCATCGGAGACAGTCTTTGTCGATTCGCCGGCCCGCCGGTCGTGCCGGCAAGGACTGTCCCAATATGTCGGCACTTGGGGACGTTCCTTTCCTGCCGGCACTTGGGGACAGTCCCGGCATTCATTGGGGACAGACTTAAATGAGCGATTTCACTCATTTAAGTCTGTCCCCAATGAGTAGGTTGGAAAAAAGCCGCGCACGTCGCTTAAAAATAGTTCGCCCGGGTTTACTATTAGCCTAGAAAAGTAGCAGAAGGCTAACAACGGGGGATAGCATGGCGACAAAGCGTGCCTACGTCCAGGTCAACGGACTCAAGAAACACTACGGCGACGGCGATGCGCGCCTGACGGTACTCGACGGCATCGACACGTCCATCAACCGCGGCGAGATCTGCGTCATGCTGGGGCCCTCGGGCTCGGGCAAGTCGACCTTTCTCAACCTGATCGGCGGCCTGGAGGATGCCGACGGCGGCTCCATCATGGTGGACGGCTGCGATCTCACGGCACTCAAGCCCGCCGATCTGGGCGAGTACCGACGCCGCGAGCTGGGCTTTGTCTTCCAGTTCTACAACCTGGTGCCCGACCTTACCATCAAGGAAAACATCGAGGTCACGGCGCACCTGTCCAAAAACCCGCTCAATGTTGACGACCTGCTGCGCTCGCTGGGCCTCTATGAGCACCGCAACAAGTTCCCGCGCCAGGTCTCGGGCGGCCAGCAGCAGCGCTGCGCCATCGGCCGCGCGCTCGTCAAAAATCCGGGCCTGCTGCTGTGCGACGAGCCCACGGGCGCGCTTGACTACAAGACGTCCAAGGAAATCCTGCAGCTCATGGAGGACGTCAACCGCACCTACGGCTGTACCATCATCATCGTCACCCACAACGCCGCCATCGCGCGCATGGCCAACCGCGTGCTGCGCCTGCGCGACGGCCGCATTGTCGAGGACGAGCTCAACGAGTCGCCCGTCGCTGCCGCCGAGCTCGATTGGTAGGCGACGCTATGACACCCCTTGCAAAACGGCTCCCGCGCGAGCTGCGCCGCAATATCGGCAAGTACCTGGGCATCTTTTTGCTTATGTGCGGAAGCATCGCCCTCACGTCGGGCTTTTTGCTCGCAGCGCATTCCATCGGCTGCCTTATCGACGACATGCGTGACGAGTACACGATTGAGGACGGCCGCGTGACCACTTCTTTCGAGGCCACCGACGAGCAGCTCAAGGCTGCCGAGGACGCGGCGGAGGACGTCGGCGGCGTCACGTTCTACAAGAACTTCTCTATCGACGCCATCATCAAAAAGGCGGCCGGCGACGACGGCACCAAGCGCACCCTGCGCACCTATGCGCGCCGCACCAAGGTCGACATTGCGTCCTACTGTGAAGGCAAGCAGCCCAAGGCGGACGACGAGGTGGCTATCGACCGCGTTTTTGCCACCAACAACGACCTTGTCGTGGGCGATAAGGTTGAGCTTGAGGGTCGCACCTACACCATCTGCGGCATCATGACGCAGCCCGATAGCCAGGCGCTGTTCCTCAACAATTCGGACTTTACGGTGAACACCATCACCTATGGCGTTGCCGAGGTCAGCGACGCCGGTTTTGCCGCGCTCGAGGATGCCGGCGGCGCGCCTGCCTACACGTACTCCTTTACCTTTAACGACCGCGGGCTCTCCACCGCGGACCGTATCGATGCCGAGCAGGATATGGTCGAGGCGCTGACCGATGCCGATGCGCGCGTCGACGATCTTATCGACGCCGATTCCAACCAGGGTATTGGCTATGCGCGCGATGACGTGGACGGCGACTCCATGATGTGGACGACGCTGCTCGACATCATCATCGTGATCATGGCGTTTGTCTTTGTGGTCCTTACCGACGCCACCATCGAAGAGGAGAGCGCCATCATCGGCACGCTGCTCGCCAGCGGCTATCGCCGTCGCGAGATCGTGCTGCACTACCTGGCGCTTCCCGCCATCGTGGGCGTGCTCGCGGCGCTTTTGGGCACCGCGCTCGGCGTTGCGTTCTTTACCGAGCCTATGCGCGGCCTCTATTACGGCTCGTACAGCCTGCCGCCGTTCCAGGTGTACTGGAGCTGGGAAATCTTTGTGAAGTGCGCCGTGGTTCCCGCCGCCGCGCTCATCCTCATTACGCTGGTGGGTCTGCTGCGCAAGATGGGCAAGACTCCGCTGCAATTCCTCCGTCACGAGGCGAGCGGCAAGTCAGGCACCAAGCGCGGCATGCGGCTGCCGGAGCGCATGGGTTTTGTTTCCCGCTTCCGCCTGCGCGTCTTCCTGCGCAATCTGGGCAACTTCGCCACGCTTTTTGTGGGTATCGCGTTCGCATCGTTGCTGCTGCTCTTTGGTCTGGCGATTCTGCCCACGATGACGCACTATGCGGACAACCTGGAGACGAGCCTGGTCGCCGAGCATCAGTACACGCTCAAGGCCCCGCTCGAGCTTGAGGGCACCGCCGAGGAGCGTGGGCAGTGGGCGGCGCTCGAGCGCCTGCAGTCGGTGGACGGTGCGGTGCTCTCCGCCGCCCAGGATGCCAGCGACGAGCTCGATGATGCGGCCGATGCCGCGCGGGCGGCAGCCGATGCCGCGACCGCATCTCCGTCTGCCGAGAGCCTGGCCGCGGCGCAGGACGCGCTCGCCAAGGTCCAGGACAAGAAGGATGCACTTTATGCGCGCCTCGATGACCTTGCCGATGCCCTCGGCTGCAACCGCGACGAGGCTATCGACCTGATCGACAAGGCCTCTAAGATTGACACCGACAACGACGACATTCATCCGGTCAACACGACCGACAACGGTGCGGGCGCAATCGCGCAGGCCGAGAAATATGCCGTTTGCCAGCTGCAATACGACCGCGGCGACGGAAATGGGCAGGAGACGATTTCCGTCTACGGCATCTCGCCCGATTCGCGCTACTGGAAGGGCCTCAACGTCGGCGACGGGCGCGTCGTCTTTGGCGGCGGTCTGCTCGATAAGTTTGGCTGGAGCGAGGGCCAGAAGGTCACGCTCCACGACAAGTATGAGGGCAAGAATTATTCCCTTGAGTACGCGGGCAAGGACTGTGCCTGGGGCTCCAAGTCGGACATGAATATCTATATGAGCATCGATGACTTTAACGAGTTGTTTGGCAACGACGCCGTCTACTTTAACGGCTATGTGAGCGACGAGAAGCTCGACCTCGATGCACGCTACTTTGCCGGCGACACCACGCCCGACGACATGCGTGCCGTGGGCGACCAGTTCATTGGCATGATGAGCGACATGATCGGCATGATGGTCGGGCTCGCGGTGTTTATCTTCCTGCTGTTTATGTACCTGCTGACCAAGGCGGTTATCGACCATAGCGCCCGGTCGATTAGCTACATGAAGGTCTTTGGATATCGCGATAGTGAGATCTCGCATCTGTACATCCGCTCGATCACGCTGTGCGTGGCGGTGTCACTCGTGCTGAGCCTGCCCGTGATCATTGGCTCGCTGACCGCGATTTTCCGCTCGATGCTGCTCGCCTACAACGGCAATATCGAGATCTACGTGCCCGCTTGGTCCATGGCTGCATGCGTCGGCATCGGCTTTGCGACCTACCTGGTCGTGGCGCTGCTACACACGCGCTCTATCAAGCGCGTCAGCCTGGCCGAAGCCCTCAAGGTGCAAGAGTAGTCATTGGACGTTCTTAAACGACTAGTCGTTGGGGACAGTCTTTGTCGGATCGCCGGCTCGCTGGCCGGGCGGCAAGCACTCATTTAAGTCTGTCCCCAATGAGTGCCTGTGCTTGACTTCAACCCCACTTCAACGGGTACCATCCTCTATGTCTGTAACGCCATATAGACCGAGGGGATAGATCTATGACCGCAACCGCACCCGCAGCACCGGCAAAGGTGTACTTCACCAACCTGCGCACGCATGCTCGCGAGAGCCAACTCGACAAGCTCAAGCGCCTCATCCGTCGCGCCGGTATTGAGCAGATCGACTTTGAGAACAAGTTCGTCGCCATTAAGATTCACTTTGGCGAGCTGGGCAACCTGAGCTTTTTGCGCCCCAACTACGCCCGCGCCGTCGCGGATGTCGTGAAGGAGCTGGGCGGCAAGCCCTTCCTCACCGACTGCAACACGCTCTATGTGGGTAGCCGCAAAAATGCGCTCGAGCACATCGACACCGCCTACCAGAACGGCTTTACCCCGTACGCCACGGGCTGCCAGATCATCATCGCCGACGGCCTCAAGGGCACCGACGAGGCGCTCGTCCCGGTCGAGGGCGGCGAGTACGTGCGCGAGGCAAAGATCGGCCAGGCACTCATGGATGCAGACATCGTGATTAGCCTCACCCACTTTAAGGGCCATGAGCAGGCCGGCTTTGGCGGTGCCATGAAGAACCTGGGTATGGGCGGCGGTAGCTGTGCCGGCAAGATGGAGCAGCACGCCGCTGGCAAGCCGAGCGTCGATACCACCAACTGCGTTGGCTGCCGTGCCTGCGAGAAGATATGCGCGCACAGCGCCATCACGTTTGACGGTACGCGTGAGCGCGAGCTTGCCAACGGCAGCACTCGCACGGTTCACGTGGCTGCCATCGACCACGATCGCTGCGTGGGCTGCGGACGCTGCATTGCGGCGTGCAACCAGGACTGCATCAAGCCCGACTATGATGCCGCGGCCGACGTACTCAACTACAAGATCGCCGAGTACACCAAAGCCGTCGTCGACGGCCGCCCGAGCTTCCACATCTCGCTTGCCATGGATATCAGCCCCAACTGCGACTGCCATCCCGAAAACGACACGCCTATCGTCAACGATATCGGCATGTTCGCGAGCTTCGACCCGGTCGCCATCGATCAGGCCTGTGCCGATGCCGTCCTGGCATCCGAGCCGCTGCCTAACACCGAGCTTACCGACAGCGCCGCCAAGATGGAGCACAACCACGAGCATCTGGAGGGCGAGCAGGCCAAGGATCCCTTCTGCATCACGCATCCCGACACCGACTGGCGCGCGTGCATCGCGCATGCCGAGAAGATCGGCCTGGGCACGAGCAAGTACGAGCTCATCGAGGTCAAATAGCGCCTAGCTATTGGACAAAACAAGCGCATTCGTGGCGCAAGTCGAGCAAAAGCCGCCCGTGAGCACAGCGCCCACGGGCGGCTTTTCGGAAGTATGCGGCAAATTTCGAGACCGCCGAGCACACGACGTTTTTTGGCAACAAAACCCCTGATAAATTGTTGATAAAACTGCGGTCTGGTCGGCAGTTCCAGATTTTGCCGCATACTTTCGAAAATAGGGGGTCAGATAAAGCCCCGGACGTTGCTTTTTGCCTAAAAATTCTTTCCGAGGAAGTCGTCGACCGTGTTCCAGTAGAGCTCGGGGTTAACTTGCGCACTCTTGGCGTGGGTGGCGCCATGGATGGTGAGCTTTTGCTTGACCTTGCTGGCGCACGCGTCGTAGTTTTGGTCGAGCATGTCGTACGGCACAAAGGTGTCCTGGTCGCCGTGGATAAACAGCATGGGAACCGTCGCGTGTTTGAGTTGCTCCACACTGCTCGCCTTATGAAAGTCGTAGCCCGCGCGCACGTTGCACACCAAGTTTGCTACATCGAGCAAGGGAAAGCTGGGCAGCCCGAACACGTCCTTGAGCTGCAGAGAAAACTCGTCCCAAACACTCGTATAACCACAGTCCTCGATAATGCATTTCACGTTTGCGGGCAGAGATTCCCCCGCGACGTCCATGGCGGTTGCCGCACCCATCGACTCGCCAAAGACCAGGATGCGCGCCTCGGGGTCAGCCTGAACGATCCGCCCAATCCATGCAACGACATCGAGCCGCTCGGGCCAGCCCATGCCGATATAGTCGCCGCCGGAGCGCTCGTGGGCGCGGGCGGCGGGTGCGAGTACGTTCATGCCGCGGTCGTGGAATCGTTTGACGTATCGGGCCATGCCGATGGGCTCGTTGGTATATCCATGCAGGCAGACGGCGTAGTCGTGCGTGCTCTCCGACGCAGCAAAATACCAGGCGGCAAGTTCGGTCCCGTCGTCCGCGGTGAGGCTGCTGCTCTCGCGGTTTTCCTTAAACCACGCCCGTGCCTCGCCCTCCTCGGCGTCAATCTGCTCGCCCTTTTCGGCGTCCTTGCCGTCCTGCATCATCTTCATGGTGTAGGGCGCTTGGGGATTCAGGGCAAAGTCGAACAAGAAGTTGCCGGCAAACCCCAGCAGCGCGACAACGAGCACCAGCGCAACGATGCCGGCTATCTTGAGCTTTCGATGGGAACGTGCGTTTTGAGACATAAGAAGCTTTCCTATAAGATGTTAATACATCAACATTTAATGCAAGCGCATTATGGACGTTCACCGTTGATGCGTCAACAGGCAAAGAATGGGTAAACAAAGGGTCACGTATGGTGCAAATTTCGCACGCACCCAGACGCTTTGATATAGTGTTGAGAACTCTTTACGTTGGAGGATGTAACCGGCATGTCCGATTCGAGCGACAGTTCCAAGCCGCGACCCAAGGCCGCGGCCGTTCCGCACTACACGGTGGGCGAGGAGATCATGAACTCCGTCACCCATGGTGTCGGCTGCTTGCTGGGTATTGCGGGTCTGGTGCTCCTGATCGTATTCGCTGCACTGCGCGGCGGTGGCCCGGCCCACATGGCCGCGGCAATTGTCTATGGCGTCAGCATCATCCTCGAGTACCTAGCCTCCACGCTCTACCATGCGATTCAACCCGCGCGCGCCAAGCGCGTGTTCCGCATCATCGACCACAGCTGCATCTACCTGCTCATAGCCGGCAGCTATACGCCGTTTTGCCTCATCACGCTCGCAAACGACGGCGGCGCTGCGCTGTTCTTCGCCGTATGGGCCATCGCCATTATCGGCATTGCCCTCGAGTGCTTTATGCGCGAGCGCCAGCCGCACTGGGTAAGCGGCCTGGTCTATCTGCTGATGGGCTGGCTCGTTGTCTTTAAACTGCCCGCACTCGTGGCGCTGCTGAACCCCGTGGCGCTTGCCCTGCTCGCCGTCGGCGGCGTGTGCTATACCGTGGGCGTGCCGTTCTATATCGCCAAAAACGTGCGCTATCTGCACAGCGTGTTCCACCTGTGGGTGCTCGCCGGTAGCATCTTCCAGTTCATGGCGGTGATTCTCTTCGTAATCTAGCGATCGCGCCTGCGCCCGCGGGCCCGTCCGGGCGCCCGCCGGGTGCAACTGCCCTATCCGCCATCAACGTTTTGACCTGACGTCCCGAATCTTGGAGGTTCGAGAAACTCCCGATGGACATAACCATCTCCCTTATCACCACCCTCGTTTTGACCCTCATCAACGGCTACTTCTCTATGTCCGAGATGGCGCTCACCACGGCCAAGCGCGCCGTGCTGGAGCACGAGGCCGAGGAAGGCGACAAGCGCGCCGAGCGTGCCATTAAGCTGGCTGCCGACTCCGACCAGCTGCTCGCCACCATCCAGGTCGCCATCACGCTCGTGGGCTTCGCCTCGTCCGCCGTCGCCTCGACGAGTCTGTCCGACCCGCTCGCCACGTGGCTCATGAGCTTTGGCATCGCGCCGCTCTCCGCCATCGCGCGTGGCCTGGCGCCGGTCATCATCACCGTCGCGGTCGCCTTCGTGTCCATCGTGATCGGCGAGCTCGTCCCCAAGCGCATCGGCCTGGCCAATGCCGAGGGCGTGTCCAAGCAGGTCGTGGGCCCGCTTTCCGTGTTCCAGAAGATTGCCCGTCCGCTCGTGTGGCTGACCGGCGCTTGCTCCGATGGTCTGGCCCGCATCCTGCGCATCAAGAGCGCCGACGACCGCCAAAACGTCTCGGAAGAAGAGATCAAGTACATGGTCTCGGAGCAGGACGACCTGCTCGACGAGGAAAAGCGCATGATCCACGAGATCTTCGACCTGGGCGACACCGTTGCCCGCGAGGTCATGGTGCCGCGCGTGGACACCACCATGTGCGAGGACGACGAGACGGTCGCCGACGTGCTGTCCACCATGCGCCAGACCGGCTTTAGCCGCATCCCCGTCTATCACGAGGATCCCGACAACGTCGCCGGCATTGCGCACATCAAGGACCTGATTCAGCCCGCGCTCGACGGCAAGGGCGACCAGCCCATCGCCGGTTTTTTGCGCGACGCCACCTTTGTGCCCGACACCAAGGACATCCTGCCGCTGCTGTCCGAGATGCAGACCTCGCACGACCAGATCGTGGTGGTCGTGGACGAGTACGGCGGCACGGCCGGCATCATCACCATCGAGGATATCGTCGAGGAGATCGTCGGCGAGATCGAGGACGAGTTCGACCCCGACAACAAGTATCTCACGCGTCTTTCGCGCCGCGAGTGGCTCGTTGATGGGCGTTTTTCGTGCGATGACGCGATTGAGCTTGGTTGGCCGCTCGAGGAAAGCGATGATTATGAGACCATCGCCGGCTGGATCTTGGAGCTTTGTGACTCGGTGCCCGACATCGGAGAGGTGTTTGAGGTCGCGGGGTACAAGTTCAAGGTGCAGTCGATGCGTGGCCAGCGCATCTCGCTCATTCGCGTGATTGCTCCGGCCGAAACCGATAAGAAGGATTCCGAGTCTTCGGCAGAGAAGCCGGCGGCGTCGGGGGCGCGGGCGCGGTGCAGTCCTGCGGCGTCGGGTGCGGGCTCTGTGGACCCGCACGATGGCGACGAGTAGGGCAAGGAAGAGTAGGGGAGAGTTATGGCAGGCCTGTTCAACATCCTTAAGGTCACCGTCAGCGAGGACAAGATCTGCGCGCATGTGCTGGTGAACCCCGGCATGCCGCTCATGACCTCGGAGGATATCGAGGCCACGGCGCGCGTGTATTACCTGGTGCCGGCGATTGCCAAGCACCTGTGCCTGGGCGATTCCGGTCGCGAGTTCCAGGACTGCATGGGCCAGACCGAGCTTTGCCATCTGCTTGAGCATGTGACGGTCGAGCTCATGAACGAGACCGGTCTTGCCGGTAGCATCTCGTGCGGCCGCACGCGCGTAAGCGAGCACGACGAGCGCGTCTTTGAGGTTGAGCTTTCGTGCCCCGACGACGCGCTGGCCATCGGCGCGCTGTCTTCGGCCACCTTTATGATGGACTGGGCCTATCTGCACGCCGACCAGCCTGCCCCCGACGTGGAAGGCACGGTCGTGGGCCTGCGCAACCTGGTGCTGGGCATGCGCGCCGAGGCCGAGGGCAAGGACCCGCACGAGGCCGTCGCCGCCGCGAACGGCGAAGATGCTGCCGAGGACGAGGGCGCTGACGAGGGCGATGTGCCGGTCGACGCCGAGCCCGTTGCCGATGCGACCGCCGAGCCCGTTCCCGCCGAGCCCCAGGGCGTTCCCAACTTTGACGACGAGCCCCAGGTGGCGATTGATACCGAGGGCGCGGTTGCCGAGAACCACGAGGCCTCCGCTGCCGTCTTTGGCGGTGCTGCGACGGTTCCGGCAGGACCTGCGCATGAGGGCGGCCTGCCGCTCGTGGACGGCGCCGGCGAGGACCCGGGTGCCACGGTGGCCATGCCGGCTATGCCCCAGGAGTAGGTCTACGCGTTTATCACCATCACATACCTGCGCCTTTGCCGTACGCAGATGAGCGGAGCGGCAAGTGATGCGCTGCGGGTATAATGGACAGCATTCAAACGGTGGGCACCGACGTGCCCGCAGGAGAGGAATGATCATGGGTAAGACTTTCAGCTTTGTCTCCGGCGCACTTTTTGGTGCCGCTGCCGGCGCTATTGTCGGCGTTGCTCTGGCCCCGCGCTCGGGCGCCGAGACCCGCGCCATGGCTGCCGATATCGCCAACGACGCCTGGGACAATATGCGCGACACCTACGAGCACAGCGCCGAGGAGGCCCGTGCTGCGGTGAATGACTTTGGCCCGATGGTCGACGCCAAGACCGACGACCTGCGCGCCAAGGTCGACCTGGCCCGCGAGCGCATGGACCAGCTGCGCGAGCAGCTCAACGACGCCATTTCGGGCGGCAACGTGACGCCTGCCGCCGACGTCGTGGTCGAGAACGCCGTCGAGGCCGATACCGAGGCTGCGGAGCCCTCGACCGAGGCATAATGCGCGCCGGGGATTTTGTCGGCGCCAAGATCTATCGCAAGCCTGCCGAGGACAAGCGCACCAAAAAGGACGGCACGCCGCGCAGCCCCAAAAAGCTCGGAAAGATTCACTTTCCGGTCTTTACCCCGGGCGGTACGCGCGTGGTCGGCTTTATGGTCCGCCAGTCCGATATCGCGGGCATGATCGAGCGTCCCGATCGATTCGTAGCGCTCGACGCCATTGGTGTCTACGAGGGCGCCATCGCGGTTGACGACGTCAAGGGCACCTACGATACCGCTGCGGCCAAGCGCCTCGACATCAACCTGGACGATTGCATCATCTGGGTTGGCATGGACGTGCGCACGGAATCGGGCGACGTCGTGGGCTATTGCTCGGACGTTGAGTTCAAGCCGCGCTCGGGCATCGTGCAGGCATTCTATGTGACCGCCGGTGCTGCTTCGAGTGTTTTGGTCGGTGACACGCAGGTGCCGCCGACGATGCTGCGCGGCTACGAGAACGGCGCGATGGTCGTCTCGGACGAGGTCAAGTCGCTCGGGTATTCGGGCGGTGCGGCTGCCAAGGCTGCCGAGGCAAGCGTCGTGGTGGGCGATAAGGTCAAGAAGGGCGCCAAGGTGCTCGATGACAAGGGATCGGTTGCCGTGGACAAGGGCAGTCGCGCACTGGGCAAGCAGCTCGGCAAGACGCGCGGCATGTTCAAGGCCTTTAAGGACGAATACCAAAAGGCGAGCGGCGGCTCGTCAAAAGCTACAAAATAGCGACGTACCAAATGATGGGAGGCAAGCCGGAGACCTGTTGCTCCGGCTTGCTGTGTTTATGGGGGAGGGCACATGCGCCAAAACGGATCTAACTTAAACGGGCGTTCGGGTGCGCGTCCAACGGCGCGCCGCGACCTGGGGCAGCTGCCCAGCGGTCAGCGCAAGCGTCACCGTAAGCCCGGCGCGATGTACCTCAACCATAGCCGCGGGTTTAGCGACCGCAGTGCGCGCATCGGCAAAGGGCGCTCGCCGCGTCGACCGTCCCGTCTGCCTTATGCGCTCATCGCCGTGGGTTGCGCGCTCGTGTTGTTTATCGCTGCCGTCGTGGGCTACGTCAACCGCAGCGTGGACGTGGAGCTCAACGGGCAAAAGACCGCGGTGCGCGTGGGCTCTACGTTGCAGAATCTCATCGACGGCCAGGAATTGACTGACACCTACGACGCAGGCGACCTGCTGGCCGTCGATGACAGCGTGCTCAAGCGCCATGGGGGCGAAAAGCTGTCGGTGAAGGTCGACGGCAAGCGCGTGAAGCAGGGCAAATGGGATAGCCGCGAACTTGAGGGCGGTGAGAAGGTGACGGTCAAGGATGGCCGTAACACCTACGAGAAGCACGAGGTTCAGGCTACGGTTATCGAGCCCAAGCTCAAGGTCGAGGGTACGGGCGCTATCGAGTATGTGCAGACGTGGGGTGTCCAGGGCCGCTCCGAGGTGTGGGTTGGTGAGCAGTCGGGCAAGACGCAAGACCGCGGCGAGGTTGTGCCCGCCACCGATTGCGTCGTTGCGTGCGCCAGCGTGGCGCCCAGGGGCAACAAAAAGTACGTGGCGCTGACGTTTGACGAGGGTCCGAGCGGCGCTACCAAGCAGATCTTGCAGGTGCTCAAGGAAAAGGGCGTCACCGCGACGTTCTTCCTTTCGGGCGATGCGTCCGAGGCCTCGCCTGCCACGGCCAAGGCGATTGTCGATGCCGGGTGCGAGATCGGATCCAACAGCTACAGCGACGATTCGCTCAAGGGTCAGGACCGTGAGGCGGTACGCGAACAGATCACGAAAGGCACCGATGCGATTAAGTCGGCGACCGGCGTGAAGACGATGCTGCTGCGTGCTCCCTACGCTGCCTTTGACGAGCAAAACTGGATTGATGCGATGGACCTGGTCTCCGCCGTGGTCTCGTGGAATATTGACTCGGGCGACTGGCTGCTCAACGGTGCCGACGAGCAGGTCTCGACGGTGCTCGATTCGGTGACGCCGGGCAATATCGTGCTGCTCACCGATAGAGACGAATGCGCCGAGCAGACGCTCGAGGCGCTGCCGCAGATTATCGACGGCCTCATTGCCGACGGCTACAAGATCGTGACGCTCAGCGACCTGGTCAAGACGGACACGTCGCTGAGCAAAAAGCTCACCTCGCTGACGAAGGCCACCATGCCCAAGGACGCCGTGTTCCCCCAACTTGCAGAGGACGATGACACCACAGAGTAGTTATTGGGTAGTCATTTAAGAACGTCCCCAATGACTATGTCACGGATGCGTCAGCCTTTGGTATGCCTGCGATGTGCAGCGCATAAATTTGGCGCCACAGCGCGATGCTGATGCTATAGTTACTGCGGATAATAAGGGTCAAGAGAAAGGTTACAGGTGAAATCCAAACCTCGACCATACAGTCGATGACCCCATGCAGGTGCTTTTTGCGCATGCACGGGGTGTGAGCGCCGAGCGGCGTGCCGCCCGCGCATGCGTATACATATCTAAAAGTCTACGGATGGCGCGCCGGCATGGCCGCGTCCGGAGGAATAATGATGGGGAGCACCATTGAATTATCTGAGTGAGATGCTCAAATTGCCGGTCTTGGACGTCGACGGCGAAAAGCTCGGCGTGGTCAACGATTTTGGTATTGCTACCGGCGAAGTTTTTCCACACGTGACGTCGCTCGCGTTTCGCGGCCCCGGCAAGACGCCGTTTATGATCAGTTGGCGCAAATGGGTCGACCGTATCGACGAGACGGGCGTGTACCTTAAGGCGTCGGCCACCGAAATCCGTTTTTCGTACCTGCAGCCGACCGAACTCCTGCTTGCCCGCGACGTGCTCAACAAGCAGATTGTCGACACGCAGGGCATGAAGGTCGTGCGCGTAAACGATATCAAGTTTTCCATGTCGGGCGAAAATCAGCTGCGCCTGCTGGGCGCCGAGGTCGGTGCCCGCGGTCTGCTACGCGCCATCAGCCCCGCGCTTGAGCATATCGTCGAAGGCTTTATGAAGCACCTGGGCAAGCCGCTCAGTGAGGACATCATCGCTTGGTCCTACATGGACCTGCTCGATCGCTCGACTAAGAACATCCAGCTGTCGGTGTCGCACAAGACGCTCGGCGAGCTGCACCCTGCCGACATCGCCGACATTATCGAGCAGCTCGACCCGCGCCTACGCGCGCAGGTGTTCGCACAGCTCGACACGGCTCAGGCCGCCGAGGCCATCTCGGAGTTCGATGACGACGAGCTCATGACCGAGATGCTCGAGGGCCTGTCCGACACGGACGCATCGTCGATGCTGGCCATGATGGACCCGGATGACGCTGCCGACCTGATCGACGAGCTCGATTATGAGAAGGCCGAGAAGCTCCTGCGCCTGATGGGCGTCAAGGAGGAGAAGGCGATTCGTAACCTGTTAGGGTATGAAGACAACACCGCCGGCCGCATCATGACCTCGGAGTTTGTCTCCCTGCCCGCCACGGCAACGGTCGGTGACGCCATCGAGGCGATTCGCGAGCTCGACGAGGACTTCGAGAGCGTCTACTACGTCTATACCGAGGATCCGAGCGGCATGCTGACCGGCGTGCTTTCACTGCGCACGCTGATTGTAGCCGACCGCGACGCCACGCTGGGTCAGCTGGCCTATCGCGACCTGGTCTATGTGTCGCCCGACGAGGACCAGGAAGACGTGACGGACGAGATGACCAAGTATGACCTGGTCGCCATCCCCGTCTGCGACGAGAACCGCCACATCCTGGGTATCGTGACCTTCGACGACGCCATGGACGTTATCGCCGAGGAGCATCAGGAGGACCTGCAGATCGCCGGTGTCGGCTCGGGCGATAGCGCGTCGGACGACTCGACGAACGTGCTCAGCTGGTTCGTACATCGCCAGTACTGGGTTGTTGTATGGGGCATCGCGTCGTGCATCATGGCGACCGTGCTGGGAACGGCGCTCGGCTCCGCGCATCTGGTGGTGTTCCCCATGTGCGCCATGCCGCTCGTGCTGCTGGCGGCCTCGCGCATGGTGTCGTTCGTCAAGAACTACTTCCTGGAATACGACGGTCACGACGACGAGCCCAAGCCGTATCTGGGGTTCTTCTTCCAGAGCACGGGCATGGGCCTGATTCTGTCACTCGTGACCTACCTGTGCGCCCAGCTGGTGCGCACCGCTGCGTTCCCCGATGCGTCCATGTTTGAGGAGCAACTCTTTACCGGGTGCTTTAATATCGCTGCCATCATTTGCCTGGTTGGAAACATGAGCGCCGTGATTTACCTGATGGTGCTGTTCTGGCGTGACGAGCATGACCTCAACACGTCGGGCACCGCCATGAACGTTATTGCCGTCATGATCTCGTGCGTAGCGTACTGCGCCGCTGCGGTGCTGCTCACCATGTCGGTCATGGGTTAGGTGGTCGCGTGCAAAATACCAAGCAAAAGTCGGACACCAAGCAAAAGTTGACCATCGCGGCCATCTTTGGCGCTATGGGTCCCGGCCTGCTGGCGGCGCTTTCGGGCAATGACGCCGGCGGCATTGCAACGTATTCCAGTGCGGGCGCCAGCTATGGCTACAAGATGCTCTGGATGCTTCCCGTCATGACTGTGCTGCTCATCGTGACGCAGGAGACCGCGGCGCGCTGCGGCTGCGTCACGGGCAAGGGCCTGGCATCGCTCATTCGCGAGCGCTTTGGCGTGCGCAAGAGTGTACTTGCTATGGCGGCGCTGTTGATCGCCAACACGGCTGTGACCATTTCGGAGTTTGCGGGTATCGCCAGCGGCCTTGCTCTCTTTGGCGTGCCGGCGAGCATCTCGGTGCCGTTGGTGGCGCTGCTGGTGTGGATGCTTACCATGTCGGGTAGTTTCCAGCGCATCGAGAAGATTCTGCTGCTGGTAAGCTGCGTCTTCGTGACCTATATTGTCGCCGCGTTTATGGCTGGCCCCAACTGGGGTGAGGTCGCGGTCGACCTGGTCGTGCCTAACATTCAAAATGACCCCAGCTACGTGTCGCTCGTGGTCGCAACGATCGGTACCACCATCGCGCCGTGGATGATTTTCTTGGCGCAGAACAACGTGGTCGATAAGAACGCAGGCGAGGACGATATCGTGCTGCAGCGCATTGATACCGTGAGCGGCTCGCTTGCCGCTGATGTCATTGCCGGCTTTATTATCATCACGACCGGTACGGTGTTGTTCCCGGCGGGTATTCAGATTAGCGATGCTGCCGATGCTGCCCGCGCGCTGGAGCCTATTGCGGGTCAGTGGTCCACGGTACTGTTTGCCTCGGGCCTGGTCGCGGCGAGCTTCTTGGCTGCCTGTGTGCTGCCGGGCGTTACGTCGAGCGCTATCTGCGAGGCATTTGGCTGGGAGCGCGGTGCCGACCGCAGCTGGGACGAGGCCCCGGTCTATCGCGGCATCATTACGGCCATCATCGGTATCTCTGCCGTGCTGGTGCTTATGCCCGGCGTCGATCTGTTCCAGATCATGATGACCTCGCAGGTCATCAATGGCGTGCTACTGCCCGTGGTTCTGGTGTTCCAGGTGGTTATCGCCGCCGACCGTCACATTATGGGTGCCAACCGCAACGGCCGCGTGTGGAACGTGCTCACTTGGGCGACTATCGGTGTGATTACGGTGCTCACGGTCGTCATGTTTGTGCTGCAAGCGATGGGCTACAGCGCTTAGCGCCTCTTTTGGACTCCAAACAGGCCGCTGCTATGGGTTGCGGCCTGTATTTTTCCTGTTATAGGGGGTTAGTAATATGCGTGTGGACAAAAAATGCCATATATGAGTACTGTCGCCTGGCCGATAGCATTTACGACAAGGAAAATAATGAACATATCTAAAAATCTGTTCATTAAAAGCGGAGCTCCAAGTCCTAAGCCGGCCATTCTGGTCAACTGGAAAGGTCGTGCGCTACCGCATGGGCGTCATTTTGGGTGGTTTTGCCTGCTACTAAAATGGTAGCAGTACTCATATTTGCCCCTTTTTGTCCACGACCTCTTGGAGCCGGCTCGAAAAGAGTGATTTTGGGTTGTTTGCCGCTGCGGGTGTGGGCTTGGAAACAACGCTCGGGGTGCGAGGCGTCCAGAATTCGGTCGCAAGGAGGGCGTTCCTCGGCTGTGTCAGGAGTGTCCCTAGGTGCCGGCACATAAGGAACGTCCCTAACTGCCGGAGGGGGGGTGCCTGCCGTGGCAGG
>UQNB01000039.1 GCA_900542235.1 uncultured Collinsella sp. | reverse complement strand
GACGCTCGTCACGGCCACCGCGCTCGTCATCACGACCGGAACGACGGCGGTCACCCGAGCCGCGCTTGCCGCCGCGCGAACCACGGCCCTCGTCCTCGCGCTCAACACGACGACGACCGCCACGGTCCTCGTCCTCACGACGACGGCGGTGTGCCTCGCCCTGGAACTGCTTGGCACGACGCTCGGCACGGTTGCCGCGCGGGCCCTGCTCAACAGCACCGCCACGCTCCTCGGCAGCTACCTCGCGAGCCACGCTTTCAACGGCCTCGTCCACGCGAGCCTGAACGCCCTCGCGCACGCGGGTCTTGCCGCCGCGCTTGGGACGGCTCGGACGCTCGCCGTCGCCGCGACGCTCGTCGCGACCGCGGTTGGAACGACCGGCCACATCGCCGTAATCGTCGCCGTTGCGCTTGCCGTCGCGACGCGCCTGCTCAAGCTTCTTCTTGCTCTTGGACTTGCCGCGCTTGGTCTTCTTCTTCACCTTAAAGGCGGCAGGGTCGCGCTCGGGATCGACAGCGGGCGGATTGGGGCCCACGTGCAGGTCGCCGGCCTCGTAGATGTCGGCGGTCTTGTCCATGAGTTTCTCAATCTCGTAGAACTCATCGACATCCTGCTCGGTCACGAACGTGATGGCCCAGCCCAGCTCGCCGGCACGTCCCGTACGGCCAATACGGTGGATGTAGTCGGTCGGCTCGGCCGGCACGTCAAAGTTCACGACGTAGCGCACGTCGCTGATGTCGATGCCGCGGGCGAGCACGTCGGTTGCCACCAGCACGTCGACGGTGCCGTCGCGGAAGGCCGAAAGGGCACGCTCGCGCTGGGCCTGGCTGCGGTTGCCGTGAATCGCGGCGGCCTTGATGCCCTTACGCTCCAGACGACGGCAGCAGCTGTCGGCGCGGTGCTTGGTGCGCATAAAGACGATAGTGCGCTCCGGACCCTCCTTCTTGAGGAACTCGGGCAGCAGGTTGTTCTTGGCCTCTATGGACACCGGGAACACAAACTGGTCGACGGTGTCGGCGGTCGACGTGGCGGGCGCGATCTCCACGCGAGCCGGGTCGCTCACCAGGTCGGTGATCTCGCCCACGGCCTCCTCGTCGAGCGTCGCCGAGAACAGCAGCGTCTGGCGCTCGGCCGGCGTCTCGCGCACAATGCGGCGGACGGCGGGCAAAAAGCCCATGTCGAGCATGCGGTCGGCCTCGTCGAGTACCAGCACTTTGACCTCGCCCAGGTGGCAGGCACCCTGCTCGATCAGATCGACCAGACGGCCCGGCGTTGCGACCAGGATGTCGCAACCGTACTTGAGGGCAGCGGTCTGGGGCTTGTAGCTCACGCCGCCCACGACGGTCACGGCAACATGGCCGGTGACGTCGGCGATTTTGCTCGCGACCTCGTCGATCTGCTGGGCAAGCTCGCGCGTGGGGGTGATGACGAGCATCACAGGGCCGCGGCCGTTGCCCTCGGGCTTTTTAGCACCGCGACGGCGGTTGCGGCCGCCGCGCTCACGCACGGGCTTGGGCGGAGCGATGTGCTCCAGATTGTTCATGGTCGGCAGCAAGAAGGCGGCCGTCTTGCCGGTGCCGGTCTGGGCGGCGGCAAGCAGGTCGCGACCCTCGAGCACCACGGGGATGGAGCCGGCCTGAACGGGCGTGGGCGCCGTGTAGCCCAGGTTCTCGATAGCACGAAGCATCTCGTCGGAAAGGCCCAACTCGTCAAAGGCGGGCAGGCTCTCGGTAGCGGACTCGACGGCCTGGGCAGCATTGGCTTCATCGGCCGCATCGAAGGCAGCCTGGGTCATGGCCTCGCGGGTCTCGTCCAGAATCTCGGCGTCGGTGACGTCGGATACAGAATTACGCATATGTTGTTGTTCCTTATCTGCACGCGCAATGGGCACGGCATGCGGCCGCGCGGGCGTGCTTGGTAGTGCGCTAATACATACAAAAACGGGTGCGCACAGAGAGGACGTTGCTCAGCACGCTGGCGATCGCTTTGGCAGCCCTATCACGCGCCGTCCAGACGCAGCAGCACTAAACGATGGAGCAGATTCGCCGCGGGTTAGTATACCCGTGCTTCGCATGCCCCCACGTAAACCACAGATGACGAGGCGGATGAGGCGGGCCCGAGGTGGGCCCGACTGATTGTCTCAATCTGTAGCATCTACAGGGCAAATCTTCCTCTACGTGTTACAGATCGAGACAAACGGTCAACACGGCCCACAAACGTCTCAATCTGTAACAGTTACCAAGTAAATCGACCCGTAACTGTTACAGATCAAGACAAACCAATCCGTCTGAAGACAACATCTCAATCTGTAACAGTTACGGAGCAAAACCAGCCCCAGATGTTACAGATTGAGACAGTTGAGTTGTCGGTCGAGGAACAATCTCAATCTGTAACAACTAGACCCCGTATCCCCCGCCAGATGTTACAGATCGAGATAAACGTGCCGATCACCAAACCCGACAGACAACAAAAAGGACCGGACGTCCAGCCATCTCAACTGGAACGTCCGGCCCCGTCAAACACCAACTAGGGAAGCTGAACCAACAGATCGCAGCCTCTACCCTGCGTCTGGGTCCTTAAAGTTCTTGGGATCCAAGACCATGCAGGTGTAGGTAATGTCGTGCTCATCATCGGGAATGGGCTCAAACCCGTTCTTACCAAAGAAGTCGATGAGCAGCTGTGCGAGCTTAATCGGATCCGCATCAGGATCATCAAAGAGATATCCGCTCAGATCCAGGAATGTAGGCTGCTGTTCGCCCTCGCTCTCCCAGTATCCCAACAGGGCGTCGTGCACCAGGCGTGCGCCATAGCCGTTACCGCGGTAGTCAGGATCAACATACACATGGCTCAAAAACGTCGACGTTTCCTCGTTGAGCGGGTGCTCCGTAACGGCATCCGGCAGATCGGGGTCATCTGCACCGCCCGTTACGCAAAAACCGACCAGCTCATCATCGGCAAAGACGCCCCAGAGGTAATTGTTCTCTTCGCCTCCATCGCCGTCCTCGTCCTCTTCCTCAATGTAATCCGCATATGCATCGTAGACCTCGTAGCCCGACTGCTCATCCAGATCGACCATATCGTCGACGTCGTCGGGACCTAAAGCCCTTACTTCAACTTCAGCCATTGTCCTGTCCTTTCTCTTATATCTTTAGGACGAGTTGAGCATACGGCGTTGTTCCAGAAATCCGTTGCGCAACAAAGAGCGCCGCCTCAAGCAACCGGCCAACTCGTCAACAACACCGCATTCTCAAAAATCTTTGATGTTGCGCAACAGAATCAAATTTCGCGGCTCCAGAATACGAATTGTCGAAAGACAGACGGAACCATTAATTGGAAAGGAACTAAAATGGCACTTAAGCTCTCCAACCTCGAGTACAGCAACGATCTCGGGAATCCGATTGTCACCTCGGTCGGAAAGCGCTCAATCGAGGACTGCATCACCATTGTCAACGATGCTCTCAACAGCCTCGCGGATAATTCTCCCTACAGCTATAAGATCAGTGTTGGCAAGATCAAGGTAGTCGATGGCGGTCTCTTCAAAAAGACGCAGATTCCCGCGCTTCAGATTTTCGCATACGGAATGCAGTCCCAGGTTTGGGCAACGTACGTTTGCGTCCTCCAGGGTTCTGACCTCAAGACCTACCGCTGCCCGAGCACACGCGCTGAAGCGGCAGAGCAAGCTGTAAAGGCCGCCGAGGAGCAGGCAAACATGATGGACGAAGATGGTCCCGCCCTCAACAACATGCTGAACCGCGGAATCGGAAAAGGCTTTGCCAAAAAGGCCGAGAAACTCGTCGACGACACCGACATTGCAGCAGAAGCCGACTTCTGCAATTCCGTCCAGACCGTACTTGAGCACTTCGAGGACGCGGCGGCAGGTAAGGACCTGTCCAGCTTTGCCCAGGCCGCTGGCAATGCAGGCGGCTTCTGCCCCAACTGCGGTGCCCCCGTGGAAGCCGGCGCTGCGTTCTGCCCCAGCTGCGGCAACAAGCTTGCTTAACAAATAGCAAATAGAATCCCTAACGCCCTCCCAGAAGAGCAATCTTCTGGGAGGGCGTTTTGCTTTGGAATGTAACCACGAGGAGGCCCCGCTGGCGCAGCGACACGTCGGCGGGGCTTCCTTAGAAAACGATTTCAAATACGAAGGCATCTAATCCTGCGATTGGGACCTCCCCTTCAGCCATTCGCTATTGAGCAAACGAATAACGTGCTGCAATCCCGCAGGGGGCACAACGGACTCGTTCATCTCTACGATACGATCGGAATTCGCTGCGCAATCGTATAGAAGCGCTTTGACATCCGGGGGCAGAACAGCACCGCTATTGTTCTTGGCGATCGCCTTATCCATTTCGCAAGAGGACAGAAATACGTTGAGCACCGGCAATCCATCCGCCGTCTCCCCGCGAGCAACAAACCAGTGGCAACCCTTCTGCCACAGCTTGTCTTCCTCTCCTTCGGCAAAGAAAACCTCAATCAATTGATCGCCCTCGCGTCCATCAGGACGATTGACCACACGAGCAACCAGGGGTCCAATAGAAGATCCCTTCTGTATTACCCCCGCAAGGAACTCTAGACCAAGCGCCGCGGAGGGGACTACAAATGTGGCACAGAATCGCTTGTCAGCAAGCGGATCATCATAGAGGCGGAATTGAAGCGCAGTAAGATCGTCACTCAACTTGCCCGCTTTTTCATATTCACCCGCCCGACAGGCTTGAAGAAATTCATCGAAGGAACCACGTGGCAAAGATCGCTTCGAATCCAACGATACGCCCCACCGGTTGGCCGCCTCCTGATTGATTTGCGCGACCGCATAAATAAAGGCATGCTTTGTAGCCTCAAGAAAATCGAACATTTGATCAGCAAACGGAGCCACAGCTTGGAAAGCCGCTTCCATATCTGGGCGCAGCATCTTGCCCTCTTTGCGAAGACCGCACGCCTGACTAAACAGGCCATACAGCGGAATCAGGTACAAGACATGGCCCCTTATTGTCGATTTAACCACCACAGCGAAGGAGTCCCACCACTGTTTGCCCATATCAACGC
Source organism: uncultured Collinsella sp. (assembly GCA_900542235.1). GTDB lineage: Bacteria > Actinomycetota > Coriobacteriia > Coriobacteriales > Coriobacteriaceae > Collinsella. The sequence continues at coordinate 13,997 of UQNB01000039.1, read as the reverse complement.
CTGAAGGGACCAACAAAATTAAGTCACCTGTGTAATACCAATTATCCGGCCCGTGGGCAATTTGCCAGCCCGCCTGACCCATACGATGTCCAAGTTCGACGACCGCTTGATGCGGATTAACGGATGAGTCAAGAATCGTGTAAGACTCGGTATCTTCGACCGTTCCGTCGATAGGAGACGGGAACCTCACCTTTTTGAAGCCCGCAGCCAGCGCAAGAAGGTCGTTCGAATTCTCGTCTATCGCCTCTGTCATCGAAGCCTCAACCGGATTGTACGGCAGCTCCGTATCGGCAACCCAAGGAACAGGGCGCAGCGGCTCGTTCCCCTTTGAATTTAGTCTGGCGAACGTCATCGCAACAACACGATCAGCCCAAAGGAGGACATCGGGGCCAACAAACACGCGATGATCAGTTTTGCGAATGCGGTAATAGTAAAAAATGGCATCGTTCCCATAGACCTCTTGCACTATCAGGCTGAAGGGGTTTGCCTCAATTGGATTCTCGAGATCGGCGACATTCGCAGAGATGACAATTCCGCCCCCGCGAGTAATGTCACGATCGATTTTTATTTTCAAAATCGCCCTGTCGTAGGCTTCGGCAACATCGATAAGCTCAAGCGCCAAATCATCCAGCGAGACAGAGCCCCCGTCTTTAACAATAAAAGCATCGCAGTTAGAAACGTTGCAAAAGCCAATTGCATCGGAAATCTGAATCTCATGCGGCTTACTTACGCTTCCCGCAACATCCCAAAGCTCGTCAGGAAAGCAACGGTCTGCAAGCATTCGATCGACGACCTCATTCCACGAAAAGTCCGGGAAGACGTAGTCGGGCAGCACCTTTGATGTCGTAGTTGCTTTGGTGGTCCCTGCCTGTGAAGCACCACATTTTCCACAAAACGTCGCACCCGGCAATAGCGGAGCGCCGCATTGCGTGCAAAATGCATTCTCCGTCTGAGTGCTTGCTGCCACGTCCGTAGCATCGGCTGTCGTCTTGATATTAAGAGCGCTTCCCGCGGATGACAGCCCAGACTTTAAGTTATCGAACAGGCCCATAGCATGTCCTTTCTCGTTGGAACGATTCCTTCATCTTTTTGTAAACCCAAAAGGACAAAAAACGTTGCGCAACACCGCCGAACGGTCGAGAGTCGAATCTGCAGCTATCCGATTTTGCCTCGCGCAACGATATACGTCACTTTGCCGCCAAGGCAAAGCTCATCGCCCACTTTGATTTCCACCGGCGGGTACTCACGCCCCGGCCCGGCCTCAGAGCTCGGGGGTTCAACGACCGTCAAGTCTTCTACACCGCGCTTGAGTACTGTTCCCGCTGTTGAACCAAGACCCTGCGCATACCAACGACCGCCCTCGCACCAAATACGAAGGTGACGGGCGCTTACACAGCCATCGGGCGCACCGATCACGTTTGTACCAGTTGGCAAATAGCCAATGACGGTACCTTCTGGATCTTGGGACAGCTCATATGCCGGCAGGCGCACGACGCTGCCTTCCCGCAAGATAAGGCCTAGCGTTGTAGAAGCGCTATCGACAGGGCTCGTTACGAAGGCGCAATCATTCTTGCCGTTATCGAGCCTAAGCGTCGTTGAGCTAAAGTGTCCGCCCATGCATCGCTCCAGAAAGTCCTCGACTAGTTCTGCCGCACGCGTCGGATCTTGGAGGCAGCCTGCCACCACAAACAGCATGACAAACAGAGCGACTCTGTCCTTGCCGGCAGGAAGCACTGCCATGTCGATACACCTGACCGCATTAAGATACGTCTGCCCGCTCAATCCCCACGCATCGAACGCATCGGCCATAGCGTGGGCAGCCGGTCCGCGGTAGTGATCGGCAATTTTAACGCGCGATGCCGCGCCAGAGCCCTGCCGCGCCGCCAGTCGCGCCATAACGTTGAGCGAGGCGTTTTGCAAGTCGCCGAAATGCGAGGGATTCGTTTTGGAGGGAACAATATCCACGTAATTTCGCATGATGCTCGAACGATGCATGACCTCGAGCGACTCACGAGGAGACATGCCGCCGGCAACAGGCCGAACGGAAAGCAATAGGCAGCACGCATCGTGATAGTCGAGGCCCGCAAACCCTCTTAAATCCTCGAACATGATACGGCGCGGCGTTATCTCTGCCATAAAACATCCTCCTCAGCAGGGACTACGCCCTGGCTATCATCGCTAACGCAATTCGTTTCTTGAAGCTCAGAACTCTCCTGGTGGCCAGGGAGTTCCGACCCAAATGCAATCCGCGCGGCACACGACACTACACTAAGCGCAAACATGATTGCCAAAATTATTAGCAATCGCCAACCGAGTTTTCGCACGGGACGCGAATGACGAACGTCCCTAAACCCAATAGATGTGCCACTGCTCGAAACGGCCCCTCGTTTCTTTTTTCCCGAACTCGAAAAGCCCGAGGGAACAGGGGGCGCCGGTGCAGAAGTCGCCGGCGCAGGAGGCGGTACGGGAGGTGCAGGGGGCGGCGGCACGGGGCTCGAAGAAGCAGAGGCAGAACGGGGTTTCGAGGCGCGGGCAGTGCCTGATCCTCCACCTCTTTTCGGTCGCGGCGATGCAGCCCCCGCGGCGGCCCCAGCGGCTGCCGAGCCCGCAGCAGCACCAGACCCCGTCGCGGCCCTCGCCGCAGATGCAGCGCCAGCCCCTGCCGCCGCGGCGCCCGCCGCACACTGTGCAGCGCCGGGCGTGGGCACCGGCACCGGCGTGGGAACCGGAACATGTTCCGCACCGGAAGCATCAAAATGAACATCAGGCTCAGACCAGGTGTTCTCCGTTGGCTCCGGCGCGGACACCGGAGTTTTACGGGACGCTTCAAAACGCTCCTCAGCATGCGGCATAGGCACAGTTGCCGATTCTGCCACCGGAGCCACAAAGTCGTTCTCGAACGGGTTGGATTCCGTAAGAGGCACGACCACCGCATTGCCGACAGGCATCGTTTCATCCCAGCCCGAATCCGCATCATATTTTTCGGGCATTTCAACCGGCTTAGGAGCTGCGACCGTTCCGTTTCGTTGACGACCCTCATACCAGCATTCAAGCTCGTACAAAAGGCCATCCACCGTTGGCCTGGCCTCCTGAGAAGGCCTGATACCGCTCATAATCGCATTGAGCAACGGCGCCTCGTATGTGCGCCGGGCAACAAGCGGTTTTGGATCCATGCTCATTTTGGTGCGATAATCTGACCCTCCAAGAGAGTGGGTAAGGTCGAATGGCGTATGTCCCGCGTAAAGTTCATACAGCACGCTGCAGAGTGCATAGATATCAATCGCAGGATTGTTTCTAAGCTCTTCCACGCCCTCCACGTCTGCCGTCAGCATCTCGGGAGGAGCGTAATCTCGCGTGGCCCCACGCATCATGCCCACACGCTGCGTAAAGGCCATGGGAATATCTTGGCATTCTGTGGTCGAATTGCCAAAATCGATCAGGCACGTATCGAAGGCGCCGGCAGCAACCTGCTGAGACAGGCTCATATCCTTGGTGCGAAACATAATGTTATTCGGGGAAATATCGCGATGCACAAGGCGGCTGTTCAGGCGCTCGACACCCTGCAAGATCTCCAAGACCGAAATGCCCACTTGCGCCACGACTTCACCCTGAACACCGTCGCCTTCATGAGGTAGATCGGGTACAGCATGCGCCAGCGTGGTGCCCTCGATCCATTCCATAAGGATAAGCGGCTCGCCCTTCCACGACCCATAGCCATAGACCTGTGGAAAGCCTTTTAGCCTAGATACTGCGAGCTGGTTTTTATATTCTTCGAACAGCATCTCCCTCAGCTCAGAAGGCGAGCAATCGCTGTTGGAATCGGGTGCGTTTAACCGCTTGAGGGCAAAAACCTCTTCGTAAAGGTTCACCACCTTGGCAACCGCACCAAAACCACCATGAAGCGTGCTCCCCGGTTGAAGAAAGAGCATATTAAAACGCGATGCGAGCTCCTGTTCACGCCCGGGCTCCGCAGGAATGCTGGGCGTAAAACCATCAAGCTGCACAACCTCGAGCTGTTCCAAATTATCCATGGCTCCCCCATTGCAATCGTCTGAGCAAAAGTATCACGCAGGCATGCCCGAATATGTTGCGCAACAGGCACGAAAAGGGCTGTCGGATAATTTGCACTGAGAGTACGCCTGCCCTATGCAGGCAAATTGTGAGAGGAGGCCACATGACCGCATCAGATATCACTGTCGAACAACTACAGAAACGATGCGCGCCCGGATACCCCATGGGGCCCATAGTGGTGTCCGGAGCTCAGCGCTTTGCAGACACGACATGGTCCGATTTTGCATTTCGGGCCGCAAAGCAAGAGGAGTTGCGCATAACCGTGCGTACGGGACTCGAGGCAATCCAGGGAGGTGTCTTTTTTGGAAAGCGACTGCGAGCCTTAGAACTAAATCTGCTTCGTCCCGAAGGACCGACACGCATCTACATAACGGTAGAAGCATGCTCTAGCAACGCAAAGCTCATGGCGTGGCGCTGTGATCTCTCCGGAAACAATGCGACAACTAACAAACAAGTCGAAAGTCTTATGAAGGCCATCGGTAACATTGCAACCGAAAGCACAGCAATGGGAGCGACGACACTCCCCTAGCATAATATGTAAATGGGGCGGCTTTGACCGCCCCACTCTTATAACAAGATGAGCCTCTGGCCTAACAACAAATCCGCCCTCATTTACTTAAACAAGAAATGAGGGCGGATGATATAGCTTGCATGCTTACAGTTGGTCAACACAAGAATTGGCGAGTCGCTTTACGACCTGGAACCCTCCAAGTTAGCTTGGCCATTCATTTGGCGGTCGTTCAAAGAAGCAAAGGCAAAGATAACCCCGTTCGTTGCAGTTGAAATAAACTCGCTAAAAGTGTCGTGAAGGGCAGCAAACCTGGCAAGTCTCTCATTCTCGTCGTTGGACAAGATGACACCGGCATCGGCCTTGGCCTGCAGCTCGTAAGCATCGCCAACCATATACAGGTAATAAACGGCGCCATCTCTCACGTTTTCTTGTACGAGCGTGAAATACATCATTTTTTCCAAGCGCCTCCCCACCTCAGCAGAATAGATACGAACCACCTGTCGATAATCTGCGGGCAGCATGTCTACATTAACAATGAGCTTATGCTTAAAAAACTGTTCAGATAGGCCTTTGATTACTCCAGCAACCTTTTGAATAGCCATCTCATTGCCATGAAGTAGGAAATGAGAATTAACCTCTTCAGTTCCAAAAACAGGATCGGCATGTGTAACCTTTTGGTAAGCCGCAGCTCCTTCGAGCAAGGACATCTGGTTGCAGCCCGTATCCAAAAACGCTTGCAATGTATCAGTCGGCATAAGATGCGGAGGTTCGACCGGAACGGCCTGATGCTCCGGCGCAACGCCCATCACCGGTTCTCCGCACTTGGGACAGAACTTGGTGCCTGGCTCAAGGGAGGCGCCGCATGCGCCGCAGAACTTTGGCTCCTCGGAGGCAGCCTGCTTTTGAGCAGGGGCGGTCTCCTTTGCGGGTACGGGTTTTTGAGCAGTATTTTCCTTAGTGGAAGGCGCAGAGTCCTGCTCTTCGTCTACGCCGTTGTATCCGTCTTTAAATGCTTGAACAAAAGAGCCAAACAGTCCCATGGTATTCTCCTATTTTGAATAGTAGTTGCATACAGGGAAACTAAATCCCATCGCTCCCCTACGAGCGCTTATGGAAAAACAGCTTGTAGCAAATAAGCGCAGCCACCAGGGCAAACAGAAAGCCTTCCCAGTTGCCTCGGATGAGCGCCGTAAGGCCGATGAGCAGCATTGCCAAAGCCCCCACGACGCCAATGAGCACCCAGTTGGCGGCAAAGTAAACAGAAGGCCCACGCCTCCTGTGCTCAGAAAAGGACATCTTGCTCGGCGAGTACGCGCCATGTCCACCCTTTTGCCTCCTCGAATCATATTGAGGACGCCAAGAACCGCTTCCAGCCATTCTTCTTACCTTCTTCCTATCAGAACGAGCAACCCGCCGTCCTCGTTACATCCAATGACTCATTACGTAGTTCTCAAAGCGCTGGCCGTCAGCCGGAACCAACCGAATGCGAACAAGCTTTCTGGTGCCCATAATCTTGAGCGTATAGCAACGCTTGCCAAACTCGGTCCAACGCTCAAAATCTCGAACGTGGCTACCCACGCGGATGATGCGCTCGACCTCTTGAGCCGGGCCAACCAACGCAGAAATAGGATCTTCCATGGCGCGCTTAATCTGCTCGGTGCGCGGCTCCCTAGTGCGGAGCTTAATGTAGTTGGGATAAAGACCCATATGGCAAATCATGCCATCGACATCGGCACCGATAAACGACTCATCGGCATCGGAATAGCCTGCCGCCTTACCGTAAGCGCCCTGCGCCAGCCCAGAAACCTTATTAAACAACCCCATGGTCATCACCCGTCTGCTTAAACTTACCTACTTTCTAAAGAACGGCAACCCGCCCTTTTTGACATTGTCAGCGAGAATCGCGTCAATCTGTTGCACAACATCGGCAGGGGCCGTAATTCCCAGTGCCTCGAGCGCGCGGGACCCGCAGTAACGGGCACATTCGTGCTTAAGGGCGCCATGGTTCTCGAGCTTAACTTTGGGAAGGACCTTGCCCATAGCGGCGTGCATGTCTTCGCGATTCACTCCGTAAACCGCTAGGTACGAAAGAACTAGTGCCAAGCGATCGAACGATCCCTGTCTGCCGCGCGAATACTTTAAAGCAAGCTGAGCGCAGGCCTCGAAGGCAGGCAGCCAGCAAGTGGCCGACATTGCAGCCATGGCAAAGGCAAAATCGCCAAGGTCTTTGCAACATCCCAAAACACCCTGGGCGAAAGCGTCGCAGATCCTATCTCGATCACGGCCCTCAACGTCAGAAAAATCGACAGCCCCACGGTAGCTTTTTATTTTTAGGATATCGGGGATTCCCTGAAATGCCCTGAAATCCGCGCTCGCCTGAGAAGCCCTCCCCAACTCCGCAAGTGACAGTGCGAGCATGCCCCGGCGACCAAGCACCGCCGCATTCGCAGCCCGGGAATAGCCATAAAGGGCGCGCAACGTCCTAAGATCTTCTTTTGAGGGATTCAAAGGATCGATTCCATCCGTAAGGCCATGCGAAGCAGTGCCCATCGTTTTTACCATGGGCGGGCAACACACCAACGTGTTACTGGGAGCCGCCTTGGCAAGCGATTCAACAAGCTCACGAAGTATTGAGGTCGCTTTTTCGCTGCGACAGCTCAACAGGTAAGCAACATATAGGGACGTAGCATCGGTATAACCTATGGCAAGCGCCTTATGAGTAGGGAATCCTTCCCTACAGCAGATTTTATACAGATCCGACGCTGCCTCTACGCCCTCGACGTGACCCAAGCCAAACGAGAACATGGTTCCCATGTCTTGTTCGCGACCATGGTCGCTCAGCCACACAAGACCACGCGGAAGTTCTCCAACCTTGGCATACGGAGCGCGAGCAGCGATGACGCCCCAAATGCCATTAATCTCCTTCGGGGCAACAACGCACACCGCCGTCACCGCCGCCTCGACGGCCGATTCGTAAACATCGAGCGAATGGGTGAACCCGTTGACATAGGCAATCACAGCCGTCGATAGCTTCACGCGATCAAGTGCAAAGGCCGCTTGCAGGGCCCCAGCGGCAAAGCGTCCAAGCTCGCCGTCGGGACCAGCTTCCTCTGGCGTACACTTGCGAGCCGCAGCAGATTTAGAGAACAGATCCAGCAAATCGATAATCTTTTGAACGTCCGATACCTCGCCCGGCGCAAACAGCCACGAAGAATCGCCGCCGCGCTGAAGAATTGCCAAAAGGTCGAGGCCGGCACGTGAGCAAGATTCGCATAGCGAGCTCATCTGTTTGGGGAAGTCCCGCGGCGCCACCGAGGCATCGGAAAGCAGACGCGATACCGTAGCGGCCGCGACGGCGCACACGCCCTCGCGCCTCTCGGCATCCATTCCGCCTACACGCCGCAGCAGATAGCTCAAAACAGGGATGAGCACGCCAAGACCCATATCCGCCAGCGTATCAAGCGAATCTACGAGCTGATTGGTGAGTTGCGCGTTTGTTGCCTCGTCGGACGAAGCCTCTGCAAAGGAGAGTGCACGTAGAAGCCTGCCCGCGTCCGCATCCGGCTCGCTCTTTCCAAGCAGTGCCCACAAATCATGGGCATCGTCCAGTGCGCCCAACATGAATTTGGCCGTCGTGTGCTCCTGGACAAAGCTGCAGAAATCCGCGAGGCGCTTGGGGTTCAGCGAATAGGAAAGCTCGACAAATCCCAGATATCCGTCAACACCTGCGTAGGATCCATTGCTGTCCGGGTTATGGGGATCAAAGACGATCCAACCACTTGTCACGTAATCCGGAGCCGCCGCGATGGCCTCGGCAGAAGCGTTGATGATATCGCCCGATGCCTCGGTTGCATCATCGGCACCCAGCACAAAGGAAATTTGGCGTGACAAACGCAGCGGCAAGGCATAAGAAATAGCTCCGATAATCTGAGCCGCTTCCTCCGCCGTGGCAACGACAACAAGCTGCTTGCCGCCCATCTTTGCCGCAAAGAGCTTTGCCAGCAGCTCCCCCATGGAGTCCGCCATGTCCTCGTCCTCGAGCCATTCGCAGACTTCATCAAAAGTAACATTGCCAGCGGGGGCCAAATCTACGCACGGCAAATAGTCGGGCTTCTCCGCGCTCTGAACTTCGGGCCCCATCTGCGAGCGCAGCACAGACGAGCCCATGAGCTCAATGGGCGCAAACGACATATCAGCCCAGGGAACAAGAAACGACTGGCGCAACATATTGCCCGAACGCCCCTGCGGTCCCATGTAGTCGTGAGGCAGCCGGGTGTTGTTGCAGTATAGACAGTAGTCCCCATCGAGCGGATGATAGCCAAAGATAGAGAAGCCCAAATCGTGCGGAACAGGGTCGACAAACAGAGCGTTATAACCCTGAGATGAACCGGCTGCGGGAATAGACGGAAGCTTCTCGTCGTACGAGAAGACCTGGAAGCCATCGGAGGTCCCCTCTATGCCGCGGCGGCACGAGGTATAGATAATCTGGTGAGCAGCCATGTTCTACTCCTTGGTAATAAGGTGATTCTTGGCCATAATCCACAGCAGGGGGTCCTCCACGCGCAGCGGACGAGGGCGCTTAACCGAGCCGCTCTCGTCCGGAGCATTATGCAGGCCCAGAGCAGACACGCCAAAGAAGGCAACATCGCGGAAATTACTCTGAACACTCGAGACGATGGCGCCCTCATCCCAGTTTTCGAGCAGCGCACGCAGTTCGGCATCGACGGCCTGCTGATCCGCCTCGACGAAGGCACCATGCTTAGCATGCGGGCTTGGCTGCTGAACGGTAACCGCCGCACCGCAAATGGGCGTCAGCTGGTCAAACTTAGAAAAAGCGATGGCCACGGGAACATCGATGGCGTCCCCCTCGCGAATGCCGCGCGCCGTGCGGATAAGCGTCGTGATGGCGCTGAGCACGCCTTCGAAACCCGTCGTGCCCTGAACGCCGCGGAGGCTGCTCGTAAGGTCCGTCTCGCCCGCTGCCTCGAGCTGCTCCCGAATGCCCGCAATCTGGAGCGGGTCGACAAGGAAGATGATGCCGCGCGCATGCTGCAGGTAACGGTTGACCGTGGCAACGGCCTGCGGGTCCTCCAGGTCTTCGCCGGCGGCGTCGAAGAACGAAAGCGTAAATGCCTTTTTGCGGCCACGAGACGCCTCGGTATAGTTCCACGTGTAGATGAGCGGCATCTTGTCCTTGCGGTCGCCACCGCCCAACGCGCGTGACGTTGCCTCGAGCGTATGCTGCTCCTCGAACAGCGGCTTGTACTTGGTCTCTTGGTACAGCTCACGGCAGTTATAAAGACCGTCCATGGTAAGGAACGGGTTTACACCGGCATCCATGACATGCCCGACGCGGCGCGTGAGCTGGTCGATAAGCACGGTAATGTAATGGCTCTTGCCCGAGCCGCGCGTGCCCACGATAGCGATGATCTCGTTGTTGCCGTCAATCGAAGACTGCGGCAGCGGACTGTGACACGAAGGGCAGATGGGCACGGGCGTGTTGGAGTGGCATACATCGCAGCACACGGAGCCGCCACCAAAGTGGCCCTGTTTTTGGGGCTTAAAGACGTGTCCCACGGGTCTGGGCCGCGGCCATCCGCGAAACGTCGAGTACTTCTCGTCCACCTCGGGAGCAGACCCCGAAGGGCCGGCGTCGCACTGGCGATTTGTGCAGCGATACTCTACGGCATCGGCCCCGAACTGCTCAAAGCAAAACGGACACACAATGCTGCTCGACGAGAAGGACGGTACGCCAGAAGGCGTAGCAGCCGATCCGAATAATGACGAAAAGAAACCCATAATGAAAACCCTTTACTGAACGAGATAACCGGAAGAGGTAATGTAGGCGTCCTCCACAGACTTAATGCCCGAAGCGGGAAACGCCTGGATAGATATCTTCTTGGCCTTGGGCAACGTAACCGTGATGCTGTAGGTTCCATCGACCTCGACGGGACCAAACTCCTCAAGCGTTACGGAATCGACCGATAACGCAGGCGACAGGTTGCCGATGCAATAGGCGATCTTTGTCTTAGGCAACGTGAAGGAGCCGCCCTCTTGGGCCGAAAACGTAAACGTAGACTCTCGAGGACCAAAGAGCTTCTTGCTATCCGTGCGCTCGTAGCATACATGTGCATGGCGACGTTCAAAAATCTGCTGCGCAGGATCCGAGAACTCAAAGCTGCCCACACTGCCCTTACGCGAAAAGACCGAGACGTAAAGCCTCTGTCCGTCGGGTGCCGGCACGGTCAGACAGCCATCGCGCTCCCAGTTTTTCTTGGAAACGGGTCGCGGCTGGCACGAGGAGTCCGAAAGGTCGTCCACAAAGCTCGTCTCACTCACGGCAACACTAAATCCCGTCACTGCGCAGTCCTTTACCGAGACATAGATAAGCAGCTTGCCGTTTGCCTCCTCGATGGAGTCGATACTCACCTTGCCGCCGTTTGACACACGAGCCTTGGCGCCCACGATAGCGGAGCTACCGCAAACCGTGGCCGCAAAGAAGTAAAGGACATCATCGCTCTTCCAGGTGAGCGTGCCTTTGCCCGGCCCGGCAACGTTCACGCTCACAACTTCAAAGTCTCGCTCGAGCGAGGCCACATCGGACGTCGACCCCGGCTGGGGAATGGATTTGGCGTCCACGGAGCCAAAGAAACGCACCTCGGCGCCAACATCCTCCCACTCAAGATCAAAGACGCCTTCCGCGCCCTTATGAGCACGCGAGACAAGACCGTCTACGTAGCGTGTAGCATCGAGCGGGGTCGCCTCGAATGTCTGCGGATGCGTCTGGCGACGGCCCAAGCCAACGATATCGAAGGAGGCACTCATCTCGTAGTGATACGTCACGCCGTCCGTAAGGCCGCCGATAACGTAGTGACCACCAGATGGGACGGTAATGGGGTCCCCGCCATCGAGCGGCGTGATCTGAACGGTCGCACTCGACGGCAGCGGCTTCCAAGACACCTCGATCTGTTCATGCGCCGGCATAAAGCGCACGTCCGTAAGGTCGGGCGCAAGAGCGATAACCTCGCTCGTAGCAGGCTGGGAACGCACACCGACGCGTACGACAACCACCTTGTATGTCAGCGCACACCCCTGGGGAGCATGCTCGTGGGTATATGAGGGCTGATCAGTCGTGCCAAGGAGCTGATCGCCGGAAGAACCGTCACCCTCGACAACGTAGACCTCGTACACAAGCGCACCACGAGAACGGCTCGGCTGCCAAACAAGGCTTACGGTCAAAGTCTCGGCATTGCCGCGAGCCTCCAAGTTGGAAACCGACTGCGGGGCGTGCGACGCAAGGAACGAACGAGCAGCGGCATGGTCGGCGCAGCGGGCGAGCGCCTGCTCACAGAGCTCGGCGGCCTCCTCCACATCTGCCGTCCCCTGAGCTTGACGCACGAGATCGTCCGCCTCGGTTACGCCCGAAGAAACTTCTGCCTCACGCGCCTTTAGATAGGCAGCATCGACGCCCGGTACGAGCAGGGCGCGCCTTAAGAGTCCATCTGCCTCCGCAAAGCGACGCTCCGCAATGGCGGACGTGAGCTTGGCACCCAAATCGCCCGCGGCAGCCTGGAGCTGAGCGACTTTTGTGTCGACCTCGGCAACGCGGGGCAAGGACGGCCACGCCGAGCGCGCCTGAGCGAGATTTGCCTTCGCACCCTCAAAGTTGAGCCAGCCCGCAAGCTTATCGGCGGCGTCGCACAGGCGCTCCGCATCCTCGATGGCCGCACCCAAAGGCGCACCGCAACCGGGGCAGCGATCGTTGGTGTTGGGGTATTTCTTGTGGCACGAGGGGCACTCGAGCATAAGCGGCAAACCGCAGCGACCGCACGTGGCAGCAGACTTGTCGTTCATATGACCGCAGCGGCACTGAACGAGCGAGTCGAGCTCTGCATCTCGCTCAAGCGAAATGCCCTTCTTTTTGCAGTGACCAACGAGCAGGGAACGCGCCTCGGTCTTGTCTGCCACAAAGGGAGCAAGAGCCTCAACGGCCGCACGTTGCTGCTCGACCCTTAAGCTGTTGTCCGAGAACGATGCGCGCTCGTCGAGCTCATCAAAGACACGGTTGAGCTTAAGGCGATTGAGGCATGCGTCGTACTCTTTACGAGCGTCGTCTGTGCCAAAGGCCTTGCGGCACAGGGCCTCAAGACTCGCCGCGGCCGCCTGCTCGGGCGTGTTGGCACGGAACGACCCCGCCACCCGCTTTGCCTTCGCAAGCAGGTCTGCGCTCGGGGCGCGATAGGGGTCGGCGCAGCCGTCGGGGCAGGCAAAGTCATACAGGTCGCTCTTGCCCAGGGCAATAAGATCCGTCTCCTTTTTATAGCCCGCCCAACCAGGAAGCTTATCTTCCATGTAGCGTTTGTAGACATCGTTTGATCCGTCGTTGGTAGATGCGGTGGCACCGCCCTCGGCAACCGTGTACTTAAGCTCGGCAGCACGCTTGCGCACAAGGGCCTCGTCCACCTGATACTCGACGCCAAAGTGGGTTTTCTTAATGCGCTTCTTGGTCTTGTTGCAGATAAGATCCAGCTGGCCGGCGGAAATCTGATTGTTTTCCGCCGCCGCCTCGAGTACCGGATCGAGCGCGCCGTTCACAACCTTGAGAGCATTCGCCGCGATGGCAGAGACCTGGGCCTCGTTGCCATCGGCAAACGCTTTCTCCATGTTGGGAACCTCGCCCAAAAAGCGCTTGTAGATAATCTGGTCCGTACCGCGCGAGGCCTTGGGGCCCCACACCACACGCGCATCCGCAAGCAGCTGCCGGAGCTTTTCCTGTGAAGGAACGGGGTCAAGCGGCGCGCCGACGACGAGTAGCAAGTTGAGTTCTTGTTCCATAAATAGGCTCCCTAAATGCTGATGCCAGATCCGCTCGAGATGGAGCGGCCGATGCTCGAGAACGCGGTGCCGAGTTCGGAGAAGTCGAAGAGGCCCGCGTAGCTATCGGAGGTGGAGATCTTCTTGAGGAACTCGAGATCGGCACGAGGGGTACCGATACAGATGATGCGCACGCCGTCCTCTTTGAGCGACCTGGAGTTATTGAGCGCAGAATCGTACGTGTCAGCCCAAAAATCATCCGTTAGAATAAGAACAATATCCGACACATCATCTTTCTTAACGCCCCCGCGCCAAGAAATATATTCGTTCAAGGGATCAACGTTGGAAGCGGTGAGGTCACTGCCGCACTCAGTCGCTTCGAGAGAATAGAAACCAGACTTCGAGCTTATTTCCCATTCTTGATGATTGAAATCAGGAGATTCGAGAAGATCCTTATTGATGAGACAACGGTTAAACAGTCCCGCACGCGTGTACTTAACAATACCCGCATAATCGTCACTCGGCTCACACACGACCTTAGAGGAGTCCGCAAAGTACATCAAACCGACCTGGACGCCCGATCCGTCGACAGAGTCGAGGA
>UQNB01000038.1 GCA_900542235.1 uncultured Collinsella sp. | reverse complement strand
ATCACCGCCGGCGGCAAGAACGTGTCGCATGCCGGCGAGGCCGCAGCCGCCGGCAAGAACGGCGCTCGCGAGCGCGAGGTTCAACAGCCCCAGCAGCAGAATCGCGGCGGTGGCATGAATCCCACGCGCCGTCGTCGCCGTCATCTGTCGAGCGAGGAGCGCGAGGACGCCTTCCGCGCCGCAGCTGCTCGCGAGGCTGGTGCCGCTTCCAAGGGTCCCTCGGCCTCCGATGCGCCTGTCGACAAGGGCGGCAAGTCACGTGGCGAGGAGGAGCGCGCGCCGCGTCCGCGCCGTCGCCATTCCTCGGGCGCACAGCAGAAGCCTTCAGTGCCCTCCGTGGCCGATCAGGTCTCGGATGGCGAGGTCAAGGTCACGCGCCGTCGTCCCGGAGATGGCGGGGGAGCTGCTGCCAAGGCTTCGCGTGGCGCCGCTCGCGACGAGCGCGAGCCGCGCGAGGATCGCGGCGGCGAGGGCTCGGCCGACCAGGGTCAAAAGCGCCGTCGCCGTCGCCGTTCCCGCAAGCCGCGCCAGGATGGTGGCGAGGGCTCGGCCCCGTCTTCGTCTGCACCACAACCGCCCGCCGGCGAATAACGCCCGCGAGCGGATTTAGCTCGCCTTGCCCCGAGCGCATCGGGGTATCATAGCGCTGAATCAACAACCCTCCCTGCGACCGAACGTAGGGAGGGTTGTGTCTTGAAGAGCCATCTGAACATATTGAACCGTCTGCAGGGTGCCAGCGCCCTACCGTTTGCGGACGAATTGCTACCGTTTGCCGAGCGGGTGGCACGCGAGGCGCTCGAGGCATTGTCGCCAACACGATGTGCCGGCTGCGAGCGCGCCGGTGCGCTTATTTGCCAAGACTGCCTGGCTGCGCTCACGCTCATCGACCCACGTCATAGCTGCACCCGATGCGGCGCCCCGTTTGGGGATTTGCTGTGCACTGAATGTTCGGTCGAGGGCACGTCCTCGGCAATGTCGGAGGCGCTCGACCGCTGCCTGGCGTGCGCCGTCTACGCGCATCCGCTGCCGCGCATCATTAAAGCGTACAAGGATGCGGGCGAGCGACGTCTGGCTCCGTATCTGGCGGAGCTGCTTTACGACACCGCCCTGCATGCCCAGGTCGTGGTGCCCGAACGCTTAGGAGGTGTGCTGTCCGGTGCGGATGCGGTGGTGTTTGTGCCTGCGACGGCGGCAGCGTTTCGGCGGCGTGGTTTTGATCATATGGAGGCTATTGCGCGCCCATTTTGCGAGCTGTCGGGTGTTCCCCTGCTCGATGCTCTCGTCAAGTACGGGCATGGCGACCAGCGCGAACTCGGTCGTGAGGAGCGCCGCGAGCGTGCCCAAGGCATGTACGAGACGGTTGAGGACGTGCACGGCCGCCGCCTACTGCTTATCGATGACGTTATCACCACGGGCGCGACCATGGCAGCAGCCTCGGCGGAGCTCAAGCGCGCCGGCGCTGCGGCAGTCGATGGCCTTGCTATCGCACGTGTTTGGTAGGGGTGGTTTTGTGGCAGTGAAGATTGAGCGGCGCAACGAGCCGACAGGCGAACAGCTAGCGGCTTCCGTAATCCTAACAGGCGCTTCAGCGCTGCGCATGATGCGCGCCGAGCGCCGGCAGATGGGCTATATCAGCTGGAAGGACCTTAATCCCGATGATGAGCGCCGTGTGCTGCGCACGTCGTCTCCCTCGACCGAGGATATCTATCTTCCTGACTTGGTGCGAATTGGAGCCAAAAGTGGCGAGGTGCAAGAAGATCTGTGCTTGCTGGTGGGATCTGCGGCGCAGCGCCGCCGCATGCCTGGCGTAGGCTGGTCCGTGTGTTCCGGGTTGCCCGCCGGCTCGATTCTAGAGGTGGAACCGGGGGTGTACAGCCTATCTCCCGAGGCCCTTTGTGTTGCCGTTGCGCGCGAGGTCGGCTGCATCCAGGCGTTTGCCCTGGCCCAGGAGCTGTGCTCTAAGATTTCACTGAGCGACCGCGGGAAGTATCTGCCTCCCTACACCTCGCCTGTTACGAATAAACTTGCAAAGGACAAGGACCAGCCAGCAGACGTGGGCTACTTTGAAGTCGAACCGGTGCTGACGCCCGATCGCCTGGCAGATTACCTTACGACATGCAAGGGAAGCACGGCCAAACAATTGCAGCGTCTGTGTCCCTACTTGTCAGAAAACCTGCTCTCGCCCATGGAGTGCATCATGCTCGCTCTGTTTTCGCTTCCGTTTTCCTATGGCGGGTTTGCCTGCGGACCTTTTAAGACCGACTACAAGATCGAGTTCGATGACCGTGCGCAGGCAATCTCGGGGATGCCTCATGCAGTTTGCGATGCGTATCAAGAAGCGGCCCGGTTTGACCTGGAATACAACGGTGAGCTGGGCCATTCCTCTCGGAGGGGACGTATCCATGATGAAAAACGCAACACGGGCTTGATTACTATGGGAATCGAGGTCGCAACGGTCAACAACGAAATGCTTTGCGACATGGAAGCGATGGAAGCGCTCGCATGGCGCATCCACCAGCGTATGCGAAAGCGGTACCGGAATCGCGTCGATGCCCGCAGAAAGAAGCAAGAGGCGTTGCTTAACACGCTGCGGGTGTGTTTTGGGCTTAAGCCGGTCTAATATCGTGTCGAAAATAGGGGGTTAATCATATGCCCTGGCCAAAATATGGCAAATATGAGTACTGTCACTAAATCAGTAACAGCAAAATCAAGGAATTTAGGACTTGGAGGCGGTGTAAAGTAAGAAAATAATAAACAAATGTAGAATAACTAAGCATCAGGTTGGCGACACTGAGCGCAAAATCTGTCCGAGAGGCCAAAATTGCCTGTTACTAAATTGGTGGCAGTACTCATATTTGCCATATTTTGACCAGGGCACCCTAAGAAGGGCGCCCCGGAGCTCCCCGTAGGGGAGCTCCGGGCTTCATAGGGGCACGAATAGCCCACTCCGACCTGCAAAATCTGTACTCGCGATGCGAATGACGCCCCTAACCTTAAACTTTAGCTTGAACTTAGCTATAATGCGCTACGTTCCTACCAGGCTGTGGTTGCGGACGGACGAAATGCCCGTCCTAGTCCAAGACAGACGCGGTCAAAGGGATCCACGTAAGCGACCGCGTGCGCGCGGCGCGATCATGGCGCGTCCTAGATGTAAGCCGCACCGTCCGTTCTACTTTCTTTGGGGCAATACCGCCTCGCGGGCGAGCGGGCCAGTCGTGAAGGTGGCTGCGGCCTCCCGAGCAAACACCCCGGTGCGCAAGTGTGGGGTCAAATACCAGGTCAGCTGGTGGGAACAATCTGATATTTCGTGCAACGCACGGATCGTATACGACACAGAAGGCAGGGTAGTGGACATGGTGAGGGGCAGCTTGATGCACGCGGCTCGGTTAGGTGCTGGGACCGCGGCGGTCATCGCCGTTTTGGGCCTGAGCGGATGCGCGTTCAACCCGCTGTCTGCGTTCACGACTCCCACGATCGACCAGATCGAGTACGAGACCGTCACGCCCACGGTGTCGGATGATGCCCTGGTCACTCCCGGTACCCTGACGGTTGCCCTCGATACCTCCGATGCGCCGCAGGCCATGCAGAGCGCTGACGGCGAGCTCACGGGGTATGCAGTCGACGCTGCCCGCGCCCTCGCAAGCCGCATGGGCCTTAAGGTCGCCTTTGTCGATGCGTCCTCGGCAGGTTCCGCGCTCGGCGACAAAAAGGCTGATATCTTTATCGGCGAGATCAACTCCACGGATGGGGACGTTAGCTCGCTCGGCACCTGCCTGTACGATGCCGCTTCCGTGTTCGGTAAAACCAGCGATGGTGGGTCGCTAAGCGTTTCCACCGATACCCTTAACACGTCTACTCTGGGTATCCAGATGTCCTCGGCCTCGCAGGAGGCGCTTGCTAAGCAGAGCATCACCGCCAACCAAAAGACTTACTCCAACATCAACGAGTGCTTTGAGGCGCTCGAGTCCGGCGAAGTCGACTATGTGATCTGCGACTCCACGGCCGGCGGCTACCTTGCACGCCTGATGAGCGAGATCTCCTATGTCGGTGCGCTCGAGGCGCCCTCGACGCTTGGTGTTGCGGGCCTCTCGTCCAATGACGAACTGTGCCGTGCCGTGAGTGATGCCCTCGACGACATCACGGTCGACGGCACGCTCGAGGCGGTTCACTGCGTCTGGTACGGCCAGATTCCCTACGACCTCACCACTAAGACGGTTTCGGGCGCTAACGTGCAGCCGGGCGACTCTGAGTCCAGTGAGACCACGTCCTCCGGCAGCGAGTCCTCCGATTCCAACAATGAGACCGCATCCTCCGAGGACAAATCGTCCAGCCAGGAAGGCACCATCACTGACGACGACATTAACAAACTTAATAGCTAGTTATTGCTAGGGGTGGTGTCTCCTATACGTTGGAAAGGACACCTCTTCACGGTTTCAACACGCACTGCCGGGTTTCCCCAATAGGGGAGCCCGGCTTTTTTATCCCTATAAAACCAGCAGGTCAAAGCCAATTTTCGGGACCAAATACAAAGTCGCCGACGCCCTCCCATAGCGCACTTTGCCACAGAAAAGTGCGAGACTTCGGTATGCGGTATTAAGCAATCGTTATTCGGGTCTTTAGGAATCCGCGTGATTAAATGCACGGCAATGGGTACATAGCCAGTACAGTAAGTCCCCGAGGCAGATTGGAGCCACGTATGGATATCAAGGTTTCTGGACGCAAGACGACGGTAACCGATGCTCTGCGTGCGCATGTGGATGAGAAGATCGGCGAGGCGCTCAAGGTTTTCGATATCGAGCCCATGACAGTCGACGTCGTGCTTCGTTATGAGAAGAACCCCTCGAACCCCAACCCGGCAATCGTCGAGGTCACGGTTCGTGCCCGCGGCTCTGTGATTCGCGTTGCCGAGCACGGCGCAGATATGTATGCCGCCATCGACCTCTCCGCCGATAAGGTTACCCGCCAGCTGCGCAAGTTCAAGACTAAGGTCGTGGACAACCGCCAGGGTGGTGCCAGCGCCGCGGATGTCGCACCGGTCGAGCGCGTCGAGGATCTGGCCGACCTGCTGCTGCCCGAGGAGGAAGACGACCTGCTCGTCCGCGAGAAGGTTATCGACGTCACTCCGATGACTGAGGAGCAGGCGCTGGTGCAGACCGATCTGCTCGGTCACGACTTCTACGTGTTCGAGAACGCGACGACCGGCCTTATCAATGTGGTGTATCACCGTAAGAATGGTGGATATGGCATCATCAAGCCCCGCATCGAAACACTTGACGAGTAAAATACGTTAACTTGCATGAGTTAACGGCTGGCGGCCATCCCATGCGGGTGGCCGCCTTTTTACGTAAGGAGTCGCTTTGATGGACAAGGCCGCATCCGCCGGTCATTCGGACCGTTGCCGCATCGTCGTCGATACCTGCTGCGACTTTAGCCCCGAGGTCGCCGCGAACCTCGATGTCGATATCCTGGGTTTCCCCTTCATTATCGATGGCGAAGAGCGCACGGACGACATCTGGTCGAGCATCACACCCAAGGAGTTCTACGACCGTATGCGCGCCGGTGCCCGCGTGTCCACCTCGGCTGTGTCGCTCGGTCGCTATATCGAGTTCTTTACCGAGTGCGCCAAAGAGGGCACGCCCACGGTCTACCTGTGCTTTACCTCGGCGCTGTCGTCGAGCTACAACTCCGCGTGCCAGGCGGCGGACGCCGTGCGTGCCGAGTATCCCAACTTTGAGCTGTACGTGGTCGACAACGCTCTGCCCTGCGCGACCGGCGCGCTCTTGGCGCTCGAGGCCGTGCGCCAGCGTTCGGCGGGACTGACCGCCAAGCAGCTGGTCGACTGGGCAAACGAGGCTAAGACCTATGTCCACGGTTACTTTACGCTCGAGAGCTTTGACGCGCTGGCTGCCGGCGGCCGCATTCCGCCCGCGGCGGCACAGCTCACGGCAAAGCTCGACGTCAAACCCGAGCTGTCCTACGACCTGGCCGGCTCGCTGTCGCTGATCGGCGTCAACCGCGGCCGCAAGAAGGCGCTCAAGTCCATTCTCAAGTCGTTCCGCGAGAACTATGTGCCCGATCGCACCATGCCCATCGCCATTATGACGGCCGACGCCGAAAAGGACGGCGACTGGCTCGAAGCCGCCATCCGCAAGGAGGAGGGGTGCGCCGACGTCACGATCATTCGCAGCTCCGTGGGTCCCACCATTGGCTCGCACGTGGGCCCCGGCATGGTGGCCTGCGCGTTTTGGGGTAAGAACCGCGCCGACAAGGCGTCGCTTTCCGACCGCATCGCCCGCCGCGTGCGCGGTCAGTAGGCAAGTAACGCGGCCGTAATCGATCCCAACTCACAGCCCAAACGCTGGCACCGAGTATTCAACCTGGTAATAACACCCAACCCAAAAGGAAAGGTTTCATGGCAAACAAGCTCTCTGTCGCATTTATCGGCACCGGAATCATGGGTGCCCCCATCGCCGGCCACATTCTGGACGCCGGCTATCCCGTCACGGTCAACAACCGCACTAAGTCCAAGGCCGCCGCGCTTATCGAGCGCGGTGCCGTTTGGGCCGATACGCCGGCAGATGCCGTGGCGAACGCCGACGTCGTCTTTACCATGGTGGGTTATCCCTCCGAGGTCGAGGAGCTCTACCTGGCGGGCGACGGCCTGCTCGCGTGCACTAAGCCCGGCGCGGTCCTGATCGACCTCACCACGAGCTCGCCCGAGCTCGCCCGTGACATTGCCGAGGCCGCCCAGGTTTCCGGCCGCATGGCGTTTGACTGCCCCGTCACCGGCGGCGAGTCTGGTGCTATCGCCGGCACGCTCACGGCTATCGTGGGCGCCACCGAGAACGATATCGCCCCAGTCCGCGACATCCTTGCCACCTTTGCGGCAAATATCTGCTGCTTCGACGGCGCCGGCAAAGGCCAGGCTGCCAAGCTCGCCAACCAGGTGTCGCTGGGCGCCTGCATGGTCGGTATGGCAGACGCCATGGCATTTGCCGAGCTGAGCGGCCTTGACCTGGAGAAGACCCGCCAGATGATCTTGGGCGGTACCGGCAAGTCCGGCGCCATGGAGAGCCTGGCTCCCAAGGCGCTCGACGGCGACTACAAGCCCGGCTTTATGGTCGAGCACTTCATTAAGGACCTGCGCCTGGCCCTTGCTTACGCCGACGACCGCGAGCTCGCGCTGCCCGGCGCCGACGTGGCCTTTACGCTCTACGACATGCTCGACGCTATCGGTGGTGCCAAGCTGGGCACCCAGGCCATCACGGTCCTCTATAAGGAGGAGGCCGATGCCATCGCCGCCGGTCTGGACTGGTCGCAGTATCGTCCCGAGGAGCATGGCGCTCACGAGGAAGGTTGCGGTTGCGGCGAGCACGGCGAGGACCATGAGTGCGGTTGTGGCCATCACCACGGCGAGGACCACGAGTGCTGCGGCGGCCACGGCCATGACGACGGCCACGAGTGCTGCTGCGGCCACCATCACGGGGAGTAGCGCCCATGAGCTGGACGTTCGTGGTGCTTGCGCTGGTGCTCTTTCTCTTTGCGATTTACATCGGCTTTTTGTGCGGCCAGTGGGCCTGCGAAAAGCGTGTCATCACCAAGCGCGACTACTGGATTGCCAACTTTGCAGGAGCGGCGGCAGTCGTCCTGCTGACCTGGGTGTTCTCGCTGTTCCCGCTGGTGCAGTTTGCGCCGATCGGCTGGCTCGGTGGCTTTATCGCCGGCCTTAAGATGAGCTTTGGCGAGTCCGTCGGTCCATGGCGCAAGCACGACGAGGTCTTTAACGTCAACAAGGCTCATCGAGCCGCCGCCGACGCGGGCGATGCCGAGGAACGCCGCCGTGCACGTCGCAATGGCGCGGCCGACCGACAGCTCATCTCGGTCACCGATGACAGCAAGGGTGCTGGCAAGCACGCCAAGAAATAAAAAGAAGAGGTAACTATGGCAGAAAACAAAGACGAACAGCTCACCGACGAGGAGCTGGCACAGCTCCAGCTGGCAGAGGAGAACGAGAACGCCGTCGATCGACTGGTCCAGGAGCTCGGCTGCCCCACGCGCCGCATCCGCCAGTTTGCCGCCCGCGTGCTGCACCTGCTTGCCGAGCGCGATCCGCAGCGCGTCGAGCCCTGCGTACCCGCGCTGATCGAGGCGCTCGACCGCCCCGAGGCGCAGACCCGCTGGGAGGCCCTCGATGCCCTGACGGCGCTCGCCACCACCTGCCCCGAGCAGCTGGGCGATGCCTTTGAGGGCGCCGAGACCGCACTGTTCGACGAGATCTCCTCCACGCTGCGCTATGCCGCCTTCCGCCTGCTGTGCGTGTGGGGCGCCACGAGTGTCGAGCGTTCGCGCGAGGCTTGGCCCATCCTGGACGAGGCCATCCAGTGCTACCACGGCGACCTTGAGTATCGCGATATGCTCGGTTGCCTGTACGAGTTTTGCCAGGGCGAGATCGACGCCGAGGTTGCCGAGAAGCTTGCGCTGCGCCTTAAGTTCGATGCCGAGAACGGCAAGGGCAGCTATCTCAAGGCGCGTTCGAGCGAGATTTGCGAAATGCTTGTTAAACGTTTTGGCCTGGATCTCTCCAAAAAGAAGAAGCGTGCTAGCGTTAAAAAATCTGACGACGCCGAAGACGAGGAGTAACAGATTATGGCGCACGATGTAGTCCTGATTCCCGGTGACGGCATCGGTCCCGAGATTACGCAGGCCATGCGCCGCGTGGTCGAGGCCACCGGTGTCCAGATCAACTGGAACGTCCAGGAGGCCGGTGCCGGCGTCATGGACG
Organism: uncultured Collinsella sp.; assembly: GCA_900542235.1. GTDB lineage: Bacteria > Actinomycetota > Coriobacteriia > Coriobacteriales > Coriobacteriaceae > Collinsella. The sequence continues at coordinate 10,607 of UQNB01000038.1, read as the reverse complement.
AGTTTGGCACGCCGCTGCCCCAACATGTGCTCGATGCGGTCGCCGAGACCAAGGTTGCCATCAAGGGCCCCATCACCACGCCGGTCGGCACGGGCTTCCGCAGCGTTAACGTCGCCCTGCGCAAGCACTTCGACCTGTACGCCTGCGTGCGCCCCTGCCTGTCGCAGCCGGGCGACGGCTCGCGCTTCCGCGACGTCGACCTGGTCATCGTGCGCGAGAACACCGAGGACCTCTACGCCGGCATCGAGTTCGATGAGGGCGCTGCCGAGGTCGAGGAGCTCTCGCAGCTTGTCGAGCGTTCGGGCCAAAAGACCTTCGCCGCCGATTCCGCGATCTCGATCAAGCCGATTTCCATCGCCAAGAGCCGCCGCATTGTGGAGTATGCCTTTGAGTATGCCCGCCGCTGCGGCCGCAAAAAGGTGACGGCCGTGCATAAGGCCAACATCATGAAGGCGACCGACGGCCTGTTCCTGCGCGTGGCGCGCGAGGTGGCCTCCAACTATCCCGATATCGAGTTCAACGACAAGATCGTCGACGCCACCTGCATGGGCCTGGTCCAGAACCCCAACGACTTCGATGTCTTGGTACTGCCCAACCTGTACGGCGACATCGTGAGCGACCTGTGCGCCGGCCTGGTGGGCGGCTTGGGCATGGCCCCCGGCTCCAATATCGGTGCCGACTGCGCCATCTTTGAGGCTACGCACGGCTCCGCGCCCGATATCGCTGGCCAGGATATCGCCAACCCCACGGCCGAGATCCTCTCTGCTGCGATGATGCTCGATCACCTGGGCGAGAACGACGCTGCCAATCGCATTCGTGCCGCCGTGTCCGTCACGCTCGACGAGGGCAAGCAGGTTACCGGTGACGTGCGTCGTGCCCAGACCGGCTCCGTCGAGGGGGCCGTGGGCACGCAGGCCTTTGCCGATGCCGTTATCGCGCACCTGGCCTAAGGTAAGCACGCTGCAAACGCCTAAATAGTACTTAAGTGTTTGCGTATAACCTAAGAATGAATACGCCCGGCGCTCCGTCGGGCGTATTCTATTGAGGACTATGTTTCCTAACAAGGAGTAACTGACTATGGGTCTGATTCAAAAGAAGGACGAGAAGGACGAGATCGACGGTATCCAGATCATCGAGCGCGGCGAAGGCCCCGACGGTGACGAGGACGAGAAGATCGACCTGGTTGCCGGCACGTCTGCCGAGCACATTGCCGCCGGCACGACGGCCGAGGAGGAGGATGCTCGCCTGGAGGCAAAGATCGCCGCGGACGCCGCCGACGAGAACCTCATGCCCGAGGAGCAGGACGAGGACGACTCCGATGCGGACGACCATGCATCCAAGCACAAGAAGACGATGATTGCCGCCTTTGTGGTCGCCATCGTGATTGCTGCGGTGGTCGGCTTCTTTATTGGCAATGGCGGCTTTGGCGGCAAGGGTGTCGGCTCGTCGACCCTGACCGAGGACCAGCTCGATTCGACCGTGGCAAGCTATAGCTACAACGGCAAGAAGAGCGATATCACTGCGCGCGAGGCTATCGAGAGCCAGTACAGCCTCGACACCGTCAAGGATAGCGATGGCAACTACACCGCTCCGTCTGCCGACGTTATCCTGTCCTACGTGCGCAACAAGATCCTGCTGGACGCTGCCGAGGACGAGGGCATTACCGTTTCTTCCAAGGAAATGAAGCAGTACGCCGAGGATTCCATCGGCACCTCCGACTACAAGACCATGGCCACGCAGTACGGCGTGTCCAAGGACCAGGCCAAGCAGATCGTCCGTCAGTCCGCGACGCTGCAGAAGCTCTACAAGAAGAAGGTCGGCGACAGCTCCGCAAGCATGCCGACCGCCCCGACCGAGCCTGCTGACGGCAACGAGGAGACCGCGAGCAAGGACTACGCCGACTACATCATCAACCTTGCCGGCGACGAGTGGGATAGCGAGAAGGGCACTTGGAAGGACGCCGACAGCACCTACGCTAAGGCGCTCGCCGACGATGCCTTTACGGCCGATAGCGCAACCTATAAGCAGGCCATGACCGCCTATTACACCGCCTACCAGCAGTACTCTTCGCAGGCCTCGAGCGCCAGCTCCAAGTGGACCGAGTATGCTAACGGCCTCTACGCCAAGGCCAACATCAGCATCTACGGCCTGTTTGCGTAAAGATTGCCTGAGCTTTCGAGCACGAAGTCGAAATATCTGATTGAGCCCGCTAGAACGTCCGTTCTAGCGGGCTTTTTGCGTCGGGGGTACTGAAGGCTTAATAATTTCCATCAATCTTTAAGCCCAAAGAGGCTATCGGCTTCATCGTCAGGTATGTATTCCAGAACATCGCCCGGTTGGCAGTCGAGTGCCCGGCATATCGCGTCAAGAGTTGAAAAACGTATGGCAGAAACCTTGCCTGTCTTAATGCGTGACATATTGACCTGGGAGATGCCCACGCGTTCCGCAAGCTCTTTGGATGAGATCTTGCGTTCGGCGAGCATGCGGTCAAGCCGCAGAATAATCATGGATTCCCCCTAGAGCAACTCGTCATCTTGTTTTTGCAGGATACACCCGTACTGGAAGACGCTGGCAATCAGGCTAATAATCAGGCCTGCAAAGACCATAGAGAGGTCGAGGTGCTGGCCGCCAAGCGCATCCGTAAAGTTGCCGCCAAATCCTGAGAGTATCAGCCCCGTGACTATGGCACCAAGAAGCTTCACAGCAACGCCGCCAATAAGGAACAAATGTCCTATTTGACGTAGTATGCGGATGCATTCGAGGTCAAAGGGCCTGCCCGCCTTTTCAATGGCGGAGAAAAACCTGTATGCGCTTAGCACGATGGCAAACGCAAGGCATGTCATCATGGCGCTCCCTATGGCAGTATGACCGTCGTGCGCGACAAGCATAAGAGGGGTGTGTTCATCGGCGCCGACGAGAGCGAGAATTGGCCCTTCGCCAGCCTCAAGCTCTACGGATTGGAGACAGAACCCTTGGGAGAGGCTAGGCAATATGAGTAGATCGTAGATTGCAATGACTGCGAGGAGTCCCAGAGCGAGCGCCACGGCGGTGCAGATTGTGGCCCATTTGCAGTAGCGAGTGAGCTTCCTCAGATTGGCTATTGCCTGTTCACGGTCGATGGCTTCATTCGATTTGGGTACGTTCCAGCGGATCATAGCTCCTCCAACCAATGTCTTGGATGATACTTAAATTATATAACATACTTAACGATAAACGATAAATAATTACAGATAAGAGTAAGTAATGTATATAAGACGAATAGCGAGAGCTTATGGCATATTCAGGGAGTGAGAGTTTGGCACGTGGGGAATGGACGAGTATCGAAATTTCCCGCAACCGCGCAAGTGCTTCATCGGGTCTCCCTAATTCATATGGAAAAGGAGCTGCAAACGATTGGAAATAACCGCTGAGCGGTCGAAAACTACCGTTCACCGATAATTTCTAAACTGGTTCTAACTGGTATTAAGTCAAAAAGACCAATTCACAAATCTTCATAATGACCTGCATTTTTTCTACACGCTATTTTTAGCCGCCTTGCGTTGTTTAGACATAAAAATAGTTCCGATCTTTTGCCAAAGCATTTCGAAACGGTTTCAAACCCGCAGGTAGAAGTGTTAACGAGCGGTAAACGGTCGAATTTTAACCGTGAGCGGTGCAAAAACGTTTTACTGTATGAATCAGCGAAAGCGACCTCTTCTGTGATGATATAGTGACAACAACACGTCACGTGGTTACCACCAGTTGAGAGACCACTGGTCTTCAAAGAACGCTTTCCAAGAAGCTTTAAGGGCGTCCGCCCGCTGGCTTCCGAAAACATCGGACTCAGATCGTACACACCTTCGGAAGGGAAATTTGAATGGTTGGCTTTATTCTTACCGGTCATGGACAGTTCGCACCCGGCCTCGCAAGCGCTATCGCTATGGTCGCCGGTGATCAGCCCGCTTTTACCGTCGTTCCTTTCGAGGGCGACCAGGCTGCTTCCTACGGTGAGGATCTCCGCGCCGCTATCACCGCCATGCGCGAGGAGTGCGATGGCGTGCTCGTCTTTACCGACCTGCTTGGTGGTACCCCGTTCAACCAGGCAATGATGATTGCCCAGGATGTCGACAACGTCGAGATTCTGACTGGCACGAACCTTCCCATGGTTATTGAGCTTCTGTTCCTCCGCGGCAACGCTACGCTCGCCGAGCTTGGCGAGCAGGCCGTGACCGTTGGCCAGACGGGCATCACCGCCCAGACGGTTGCCTCCGTCGCTGGTGCCGAGGAAGAGGATATCTTCGGTGACGAGGACGGCATCTAATGGCCGATTTCGGAGCCAACGTCCTGAGCTCCTCGGTCGCCCTTTTAGGCTTGCTTGTCATCATGGGCTTGATTTACACCATCTGGTCGCAAATCAACATGAAGAAGAAGCAGAAGTACTTCAAGGAGCTGCACACGGAGCTCAAGCCGGGTCAGGAGGTTCTTTTCGCCGGCGGTATCTACGGAACCGTCAAAGGCATCGAAGGCGAAAAGGTCCAGATCAAAGTCCGATCCGGTGCCGTCGTAGATGTTTCGCGTTACGCGATTCAGGAGATCAAGTAACTGTCGTCAGCAAATAACGAAAGGAAGCTGATCAACATGGCAGAACCCAACATTCTTCTTACCCGCATCGATAACCGACTGGTCCATGGTCAGGTCGCTACCCAGTGGAACTCCACCCTGGGCTCCAACCTTATCCTCGTCGCCAACGACGATGTGTCGACCAACACCATGCGCCAGAATCTCATGAAGATGGCCGCTCCCGCCGGCGTCGCTACGCGTTTCTTCTCCCTGCAGAAGACCATCGACGTCATTGGCAAGGCGAGCCCGCGCCAGAAGATCTTCATCGTGGCCGAAACACCGGAAGACGTGCTTACGCTCGTCAAGGGCGGTGTGCCTATAAAGAAGGTAAACATCGGCAACATGCACATGTCGGAAGGAAAGCGCCAAGTCGCCACCTCCGTCGCAGTTAACGACGAGGATGTCGCTGCGTTTAAAGAGCTGCAGGAATTGGGGGTGGAGTTGGAGATCAGGCGCGTTCCGAGCACGCCTGTTGAGGACACGAGCAAGCTCTTCTCGTAATCCTCGTGATCCACGTTGTCAGGATTGAAACCCTGACGTTCTGTACGTGATATCCAAAGTGCGTACATACATTTTGAAAGGAGGAGCAAGATGGAATACTCGATCATCCAGGTCGCTCTGGTCTTCATCGTCACGTTCGTCGCGGCAATCGACCAGTTCAACTTCCTCGAGTCTCTCTATCAGCCCATCGTCACCGGCGCCGTCATCGGTCTTATCCTTGGCGACCTCAACACCGGTCTTCTCGTGGGTGGTACCTATCAGCTCATGACGATCGGCAACATGCCGATCGGAGGCGCTCAGCCGCCTAACGCCGTCATCGGCGGCATCATGGCAGCCATTCTCGCTATCGCTACGGGCCTCGAGCCCAACGCGGCAGTCGGCCTTGCCATTCCGTTCGCTCTGCTTGGTCAGCTCGGCGTTACCCTGGTCTTCACGCTTATGTCGCCCCTCATGTCCTCCGCGGACAACATGGCTCATAACGCTGACACCAAGGGCATCGAGCGTCTGAACTACTTCGCCATGGCTCTGCTCGGCCTGATTTTCGCTGTCGTCGTCACCCTGTTCTTCATCGCTGGCGCCACCATCGGTCAGACCATCGCTTCCGCCATCCCGACTTGGCTGCAGACCGGTCTCTCCGCTGCAGGCGGTATGATGCGCTTCGTCGGCTTCGCCGTCCTGCTCAAGGTTATGATGAACCGCGATATGTGGGGCTTCTTCCTCATGGGCTTTGGCCTCGCGCTCATCACCGTTGCCAACGATTCCCTGGCAACCCCTGCTCTGCTCATCCTCGCTCTCATCGGCTTCGGCATCGCCTTCTGGGACTTCCAGCAGCAGACCGAGCTGAAGGGTGCAGCTGTTTCTGACGGAGGTGACTTCGAAGATGGCATCTAATGAGTATGTGATCCCGGAGCACTACGAGGATCTCACTCCTGCTCCGCAGCTCGACCAGAAGACCCTCAACAAGATGGCTTGGCGCTCCTGCTTCCTGCAGGCATCGTTCAACTACGAGCGCATGCAGGCCGCTGGCTGGCTCTACTCCATCATCCCCGGTCTGGAGAAGATCCACACCAACAAGAACGACCTCGCGGCTTCCATGAGCCACAACCTGGAGTTCTTCAACACCCACCCGTTCCTTGTCACCTTTGTTATGGGCATCGTGCTTTCGCTCGAGCAGAACAAGGTTGACATCCCCACGATCCGCGCCGTCCGCGTCGCCGCAATGGGCCCGCTCGGTGGTATCGGTGACGCCCTGTTCTGGCTGACGCTCGTGCCTATCACGGCCGGCATCACCTCCAACATGGCCATCAACGGCAACGCCGCTGCACCGATCATCTTCCTGGTGATCTTCAACGTCGTCCAGTTCGCTCTGCGCTTCTGGCTCATGAACTGGTCCTACAAGCTTGGCACCAGCGCTATTGACGCTCTGACCGCCAACATGCAGGCCTTCACGCGTGCCGCTTCCATCATGGGCGTCTTCGTTGTCGGTTGCCTGGTCGTCACCATGGGTGGCACCCAGATCAACCTCCAGATCCCCAACGGCACCACCCGTGGTCTCTCCGCTACTACCGTGATCGTCTCCGAGAAGGAGGCCGAGAACTTCACCGGTATGGAGGGCATCGATACCGAGACCGCTGAGGCCGGTACCATCGCCATGACCGATAAGGACGGCAACGCCCTTACCGCTTCCGATGCCGACGGCAACGCTGTCGAGTGCGGCGTCACCGATCTGGGTAACGGCATGGAGTCCGTGACCTACGGCACCGTTACCGAGGATCCGGTCAACTTCTCTGTTGCCGACACCCTCAACACCATCGTCCCGAAGCTCGTCCCGCTTATGCTTACGCTGCTGCTTTACTACATGTTCGCTAAGCACAGCTGGACCCCGACCAAGGGCATTCTCCTGCTCTTCGTCCTTGGCATCCTGGGCGCTGGCCCGCTTGGTCTCTGGCCGAGCATCTGGTAAGGCTCTAGCTTGAGGGGTGTGTCCCTACGCGGCTCACACCCCGACCCCTTAAGCCATGTGTATGTTAAAAGCCGCGTGCTCGAAAGAGCGCGCGGCTTTTGTTTTCTTAATGATTCGGGTGTGGCAGACAGATAATGCATAACACCCTAGGTAGTTAGCCGAATTCGAGCAAAAGGGAGGATAGGATGGCGATCGGAGCGCGTAAGCAACCGCTGTACGATCAGCTGGTCGATATTCTGACCGAAAAGATTGACCATGAATATCGCGCCGGTGACATGATTCCTTCCGAGCGCGAACTTTCGGAGCGCTATGGTCTCTCGCGCACTACGGTACGCCTGGCTCTGCAGGAACTGGAGCGTTTAGGACTGGTGGTTCGGCAGCACGGTCGCGGTACCTTTGTGACCGACCGTTCGGCAAAGGCAACCAATCTTATGCAGTCCTACAGCTTTACCGAGCAGATGCGCGCGATGGGTCGAGAACCCGAGACCACGATTCTCGAGTTTTGCGAGATGGAGGCCGATAAGAATCTGGCCGAGCATATGGGATTGCGCATCGGTGATCGCATTTTTAAGCTCAAGCGCCTTCGCTCTGCCGACAACATGCCCATGATGGTCGAACGCAGCTATCTACCGGTTCGTCAATTTCTGTCCCTAAAGCGACCGCTGCTGGAGCGTAAGCCGCTTTACGATGTGATTGAGCAGGACTTTCAGCAAAAGATTCGCGTGGCCGAAGAGGAGTTCTATGCGAGCATAGCCCGTCCCACCGATGCCCACCTTTTGGGAATTGTCGAGGGCTCGCCTGTGCTCGATTTGGTCAGGACTACGTATAACGAGTCAAACGAGGTAGTGGAGTACACACTCTCGGTTGCTCGTGCCGATCAGTTTAAATACAAGGTTTACCACCAGCGCAGTAACTAGTGCTCGCATCGTTTCCATATGGTGATTCTTTGCATTTAACTGGTTACTACCAGATAACCAACCGAAGTGTATAATTGCACGTCAGAGGATTACTTCTAGAGAGAGGTATTAGAAATGTTCGAGAAGAGTGTCGAGGAGCTCACCGAGCTCGGCGCCCAGATCACCACGGCCGAGATTGCTCAGCAGCCCGAGCTTTGGCGTGATACGCTCAACATCTATCGCGAGAACAAGGAGGCCATCGAGGCCTTCCTGGCCGAGGCTCGCGCTATGGGCGAGGGTCGTCTGTCCGTTGTCTTCACCGGTGCCGGTACGTCCGACTACGTTGGCGATACCTGCGCCCCGTACCTGCGTCACGCTGGCAACACTGATCTCTACGACTTTAAGCCCATCGCCACGACCGACATCGTGAGCGCCCCGCGCGACTTCCTGCGCGCCGAGGATCCCACGCTCGTGGTTTCCTTTGCCCGCTCTGGCAACAGCCCTGAGAGCCTTGCCGCCGTTGCCGTTGCCAAGGAGCTCGTCCACAACGTCAAGTTCCTCAACATCACCTGCGCTCCCGAGGGCAAGCTTGCCGTCGAGTCTGCCGATGATCCCAATGCGCTGACGCTGCTCATTCCGCGCGCCAACGACAAGGGCTTCGCCATGACCGGTTCTTATTCCTGCATGACCCTGCTCTCCACCCTTATTTTCGACACTGCCTCTGACGAGCAGAAGGCCGAGTGGGTCGAGACGATTGCCAAGATGGGCGAGGAGGTCATCTCCCGTGAGCCCGAGATCGCCGATTACCTGGCTGGCGATTTCAACCGCGTGACCTACTTGGGTTCTGGCTCCTTCGGTGGCCTTGCTCAGGAGAGCCAGCTCAAGATCCTCGAGCTCGCTCACGGTCTGGTCGCTACTTCCTACGACACCTCCATGGGCTATCGTCACGGACCTAAGTCCTTCGTCGACGATAAGACGCTCGTCTTCGTGTTCGTCAACAACGACGCCTACACCCGTCAGTACGACATCGACATCCTCAACGAGATCGGTGGCGACGAGATCGCTCAGCACACCATCGCCGTTCAGCAGGAAGGTGCCACCGTCTATGAGGGTGAGTCCTTCACCTTTAAGGGCTACGAGGCACTTCCCGAGGGTTACCTTGCTCTGCCGTTCGTGATGTTTGCCCAGGCTATCAGCCTGCTCAACTCCGTCCGCGTGGGCAACACGCCCGATACGCCGAGCCCCACCGGCACGGTCAACCGCGTGGTTAAGGGCGTGACGATTCACCCCTTCACCGCTTAATCGCGTCCCCCTGTAAGGGCGCCCGTCCGCTCATAACGGCGGGCGGGCGCTTTTTGTTTTACGTGAGCTGGGTATAAGCATTACCACAGTCAACTGCTTTAGAAGCGAGGAGTGCATATGAGCACGTACGCAATTAAGGCTGACAAGTTCTTCTTGCCGGCAGGCCCGCAACTGGGCGGCTATCTTATGGTCGAGGATGGCGTTTTTGGCGCCTGGCAGGCCGACGAGCCCTCTTGCGAGATTAAGGACTACACGGGATCGTGGATCGCACCGGGTATGGTCGATACTCACATCCATGGCTTCTACAACCACTCAACTACCGATAACGATCCCGAGGGCATCGATATCAGCTCAACCGAGCTCGCCCGTCGCGGTACCACCAGCTGGCTGCCCACGACGTTCACCGATGGCGTCGAACAGATCAAGGACGCCTGCGCTGCTATCGCCAAGGCGGACGAGGGCCGCGGCCCCGACTTCTGCGGTGCCCGCATTCAGGGCATCTACCTGGAGGGCCCCTTCTTTACCATGAAGCACGTGGGCGCGCAGAACCCCGCTTACCTGATTGACCCCTCCGAGGAGGTTTTCGACCAGTGGCAGGAGGCTGCGGGCGGTCGCATCGTTAAGAGCGCCATGGCCGCCGAGCGCGACGGTGCCGCTGCTTATGCGGCTGCTCTGAACGCCAAGGGCGTGGTGACCAGCATCGGTCACTCCGACGCCACCTACGATGAGTGCATCGCCGCTATCAATGCCGGTGCCAGCTGCTTTACGCATACCTATAACGGCCAGCGCGGTCTGCATCACCGTGAGCCCGGTGTCGTGGGTGCTGCCATGTCCACGCCCGAGACCTACGCCGAGATCATCTGTGACGGCAAGCACGTAAACCCTGCCGCCATCAAGGCACTGCTGCAGGCAAAGGGCTGGCAGCACACGGTGCTCATCACCGACTGCCTGGGCTGCGGCGGCATGCCCGAGGGCAGCTACACCAGTGGTGGCATGGACGTCATCATGAAGGACAACCTGTGCTGGCTCGCCGACGGCAAAAGCATTGCCGGCTCGGTGCTCACGCTTGCCCAGGGCGTCAAGAACATTGTCGATTGGGGCATCGCCAGCGCTGATATCGCCATTCGCATGGCAACCGAGGTGCCGGCTCGCTCTGCGCACATCGAGGATAAGTGCGGCAGCATCATGCCGGGTCGCGACGCCGACTTTGTCGTGTTCGACCATGAGCTCACCCTCGTCGAGACGTATGTTGGCGGCCAGAGCGTCGGCAACGCCTTTACCGATTAACGATAGAAAAAGACGGCGGGGCCGAATCTGCCCGGGCCCCCCCGCTGGGCACCGGCGGC
>UQNB01000037.1 GCA_900542235.1 uncultured Collinsella sp. | reverse complement strand
AGCTGCGGGAACGGCCTATCTGCTCAATGTGTTCGGCTGAGATCGGAAATCAACCAAGACGAGACTACTACGCACCTTTATTACACACGATATTTTCAGCCTGGTATAACCAAGTTCAATAATAGAATGCAAATCCAACCACCGTGTCTGATTACAAAAAGATTTTTGCCTTTTCTGCAGCAAACTCTTCCTCGGTAAGCACTCCACTATCACGCAGCGTTGCAAGCCTCTCAAGCCTTGCAACTACATCAATCACTATCCGCCAGCGTCTCAATAGTCTGTGAAACCTGCGGATACCGCTCAAGCTCCTTCGATAGGGCATCGACTATCTCGGCAATATTCTTTGCATTTTTGCCCCCGTTTAATACGTTTGCCCTGACCTTAGATGACGACTTGACAGTAACGCCAGATCCGCCTTCAACTGGAACAACCGAAATACTGATATTTTCGCCCCAAGACCAAAGGCTCATACCAATCTCGGCTGCAACTGTTCTTGTTGTGGGCGATGCACTATCAACTTTTACTTTAGGCAGCTTTTCCATAGCTGCCTTCAAGGCATTAAACGTGTCGTCAGGAGAATACGGTACCTGAAGCTGAAGCTGCTGATCCGCAAAACCCATAATCTGGCCTCCGCTTCTTACAAGATTAAGGCTATCGGCAATGGTAGCACGTTCCCAGCAGTCTTAAATTCGTCTCATGACCTTGCGATGCAGCCCGACGCCCCGGCTCCGCTTCCCTACTTCCCAAAGATCGCAGCGAACAATCCCTTGCGCTTGGGTTTTTCTTCTCGGTAGGAACCCTCGGCAGCCGCTGCCACCTGACGTGGCTGCTCGTCGCCTCCACGGCGCACAATTTGGTACAGGAATGGCGATTTGATGTATTTGACCTCGACGGGCGTGGCGTGAACGGTGCTTTCGCCGGACAGATGCAGGCTCGGATTGAGCGGCGCCACAATATGCGTCTCGCGCTTGTCGCTAAACACCACCGCCGCCGCACGGCCCGTCTGGCCGTTCACGGCAATGCGCACCTGCTCGCCATTACGTCCATCCGACGCGGGACGATCGACAAAGTAGACCGGCACCATAACCAGGCCGTCCTTGTGCTTGCGGGCCTTGCGCGCCCAGGTGCGGATGCTCTTTTTATTGAGCCCCAGGAAAGTCTCGGCATCGTTGCCAACAATGTCGAGCGCCAGCTTGTCAATGACCACCTGGTCCTTGGTGGACGCATCGACGGAGACAACGCGGAAGTCGCCTTCCTGCATGGCCGGGTCGAACGACCCAACCTTGGCAAAGTCCCATGGCTCCAGAATGCCCATAAGGCGAACGTCCAGGTAGTTTGCCCTGGGATATGCCCAGTCGAGCACCTCGTAGTACACCAGGGTCTCCTTGCTCAGGCCCTTGCCCGGGAAGGACGCCATCATGCGCAGGTCCGCGAGCGCCATGGGGAAGTAGAAGAGCATCATGTCGTTTTGAATCGCGTCTTCCACATCGTGACCGGCAAAGGCGTCTGGATATCGGCGCACCAGCTCAAGCGCATTGGCGCGCGCCTGCTGCGGCGTTATCTCGCAGGGAATACCCTGCTCGGGCACATATTCCGCACCAACGCCCATGGTCAGGCGCTTGCTAAACGTCCCCGGCTTGAGCAGGTCGGCGACACCGATCTTATTGCCGCAGGACGGGCACTCAAACACACGCTGCGTTGACTCGCCCTCAAAGGACGCTCCGCAGAAGGGACAAGGAATGCTCACGTGCGTCGCTTCTTGGAACTCCTGCGCCGTGCCGCGGTCCTCCCACAGCAGATGTTCCAGGACCGACTGATTGCGCCAGTGCGAATTGAAGAAATACCAGTCCGGGTCCTCCGGGCGCTCGAGTTGCGACACATGCGTGAGCTTAAGCAGCCCATCGACAACCGTCAGTGGCGTATGGCGAATGCCCAGGGCGCTCTTGGGCTCCCCCGCATCGGCCTGCCACGGAACGACCGTGCCGCAATAGGCGCACTCAAAGCTGCGTTTAGCCTGGTGTGAGTACATAGGGCCGCCGCAGTTTTGGCATTTAATGGCAAACATCTCGTCCATGAATACGTCCTCCTTTGCACTGGGGCTGTCGACATTAAGTATGTCGGGCAGGTAAGCACGTGCCCATACCCATGTGGCCCAAAATCGAGCACCCAGGCAGACGAGAAGGCTCGCTCGTTAGCACCGGCAGACTATTGCTGCATTTTCTGAGTATCGGTGCACGGCGCCCCCGCGCGAGCTACACTATCCCCTTAAACATGATTGTGAGGACGACCGCTATGCTATTTGTAAATCGGCTGGTACATACGCTTGTTCCCGGCAGCGAGGGCGAGCCGGTCGATACCTCCCGCCGCACCAACGCGGGCTTCGCCGCAAGCCTCATTTGCATTGGCCTCAACATCACCCTGTGCCTGGCCAAGGGCATCGCGGGCCTGCTCGCCGGTTCCGTCTCCCTCGTCGCCGACGCTTTCAACAACCTCTCCGATGCCTCGAGCAACATCGTGAGCCTGCTCGGGTTCCGCCTTGCCAGCCGCCCGGCAGACGAAGGCCACCCCTATGGTCACGGCCGCTACGAGTACCTAGCCGGCCTGTTCGTCGCCGTCCTGGTTTGCGCCGTCGGCATCAATCTGATCCTCGAGTCGGTCACAAAAATCATCAAGCCCTCGTCCACCGTGTATTCGGCGCTCTCCATGGCCGCCCTTGTTCTGTCCATGCTCGTCAAATTCTGGATGGCCGCGTTCAACCGCGCACTGGGCGACCGCATCGACTCGGAGACGCTCATCGCCACAGCGCAGGACTCCAAAAACGACGTCATTACCTCGGGCTCGGTCTTGGTGGCGGCGCTTATTTCGCAGACGACCGGCTTTGACCTCGACGGCTGGGCGGGCCTGGGCGTGGGCATCTTCATTTGCATCAGCGGCATGGGCCTGGCGCGCGACGCCATCAGCCCGTTGCTGGGGCAAGCGCCCGACCCCAAGCTCGTCCAGGCAATCCGCGACAAGATCATGTCCTATCCGCAGGTCTTGGGCACACACGACCTGATGGTGCACGACTACGGCCCCGGTCGTCAGTTTGCCAGCGCCCACGTGGAGATGCCCGGCGAGGGCGACGCGTTTGAGCACCACGAGATTCTGGACACCATTGAGCACGACATCAAGCGCCAGATGGGCATCGGCATCACGCTGCACTGCGATCCCATCGCCACCACCGGCGACGACCTGCGCGGCTGGGTCAAGCGCGGCGTCATGCAGATCGATCCCGCGCTCTCCATCCACGACCTTCACGAACACGATGGCTTTGTGTCATTTGACCTAGTGCGTCCCGACGACTTTGACATATCCGACGAGGAGCTGCTGGAGCTCGTCACGCGCATCGTGCACGAGCGCCGGCCCGATGCGTCATGCGTCGTCACGTTTGACTCGGGCTTCAGTTCACCCGACCGTCCGGCCGAGCAGCTGTAGCCCCGCTCCGCTCGGCCGCTAGTTTCCCTGTGCACCCAAAATGCCGTTTTGTAGGGCGTTCCAGGCATCTGTCGCCATGTCTCCCAAGTTCTGCGCGGTGTCGCCCAGGTTTTGTGTCGTATCGCCCAGCTCTTGCGCCTTGTCTCCCAATTCCTGCGCCTTGTTGCTCAGGTCCTCCAGCATGTTGGAGCTCGAGCTGTCGGTGCCGCTTTGGCCGTCGGACGAGTTGCCCGAGCTGTTCTTATGCGTGAGTTGAATTTCAAGGTTACCGTTGTCGTTATAGTAGGCAGAAGTAACAACCCAGTTGGCATCGACGACGGGCGTTGAGCCATCATCAGTCAGGACCACGGCATTCGAAAGATCGGCGCCGCGCGACTTGAGGAGCTTCTTGGCGTTGGACCAGTACTGCCCCGGAATATCGCTCAGATCGACGGTACTAGACGAGGCGGACGCGGTTTGCTCGGCAGTGGTATCGGCCGTTGAGCTCCCCCGCTTGTTGAGCATGCCCGACACGATGGCAAACACAACCGAGAGAGCAAAGAAGATCGCCAACACGATGAGGATCTTCTTGATCACGCTCGACGAACGCGACGGCTTCTTCTCCTCGTCCTCGCCATATTGCGGAATCGACTTGGGGTACTCGCGATACGGCTCACGCGACTCGTAGCGAGGCTGCGCCGTGCGAGGCATATACGTCGTCTGCTGAGGCTGCGGAATGGGATTCTGCGGCAGGTCATCATAGGGATTCGGTGTCGAGGCGGCATAAGAATCCTGCGGCGCGTAATCAAACGGGTCCGGAGCTGCGTTGCCATAGGGGCCTTGCGAAGATGCGGCGTAAGAATCCTGCGCCGAGTCGCCATAGCCCATAACCCGGGTGGGCTCGGCAGAAGGCTGTGTCGCGGCGGGGTCGGTATAACCGGGGTTGGGAACAACGCGGGTCGCATCGACGCTATCGCCAGCCTGCGCGGAACCGTAGCCACCCATTACGGTCGTCTTATCCTGGTCCATGCAACGATTCCTTTCCGTCGCCGTAAGCATCAAGTTATCCATGCATTCTACCCGCGCAAAAGCCTATGGTGGGCAAAGCCATCGGTATCTACAAGACATGCGCGGGCCTAAGGATAAAAAAGCCCCGCCGGGCCTTGTGGGCACGGCGGGGCGGGCTAGCAGCTATGGACAGCAGACTTAGAACAGGCCGGTGATGTTGCCGTCGTTGTCAACGTCGATGTTCTCGGCCGCGGGGACCTTGGGCAGGCCCGGCATGGTCAGAACACTGCCAGTCAGTGCGACCACAAAGTGGGCGCCGGCGGAAACCTTGAGCTCACGCACCGTGATGCGGAAGTTCTCGGGAGCGCCCAGGGCCTTGGCGTTGTCGCTAAAGCTGTACTGCGTCTTGGCGACGCACACCGGCAGGTTACCAAAGCCGTTCTCGCGCAGCTCGGCGAGCTGGCGCTTGGCGGCCGGCGTAAAGTCAACGCCGTCGGCGCGGTAGACCTTGGTGGCAACGGCCTCGAGGGCATCAGCGACATCAGCGCCGTCCTCATAGGCAAACTTGAGCTCGCTCGGCTGCTCAATCAGACGCATGACCTCATCGGCAAGCTCGAGCGCGCCCTCGCCGCCCTTGGCCCAGACCTCGGAAAGCTTAACGTTGACGCCGAGCTTCTGGCACTCGGACTCGATGAGAGCAAGCTCGGCCTCGGTGTCCGTCGGGAAACGGTTGATGGCGACCACGCAGGGCAGACCATAAACGTTCTGGATGTTGTCGACATGACGCAGCAGGTTGGGCATGCCAGCCTTGAGTGCCTCGAGGTTCTCCTCGTTGAGGTCGGCCTTGGCGACGCCACCGTTGTACTTCAGCGCACGAGCGGTCGCGACGACCACGACGGCGCTGGGGCGAACGCCCGTCATGCGGCACTTGATGTCGAGGAATTTCTCGGCACCCAGGTCGGCGCCAAAGCCGGCCTCGGTAATGGCGACATCGCCAAAACGCATCGCCATACGCGTGGCCATGATGGAGTTGCAGCCGTGGGCGATATTGGCGAAGGGACCGCCGTGGACAAACGCGGGCGTGCCCTCGAGCGTTTGCACCAGGTTGGGCTTGAGCGCATCCTTAAGCAACGCGGCCATGGCACCCTGGGCCTTAAGGTCGCGGGCACGGACGGGCTCGCCGGCAAAGCTGTAGCCGACGACGATCTCGCCCAGGCGCTCCTTGAGGTCGCTGATGCTCGTAGACAGGCACAGAATTGCCATGACCTCGGAGGCGACGGTGATATCGAAGCCGTCCTCGCGCGGCACGCCCTGGGCTTTACCGCCAATGCCGTCAATGACGTGGCGCAGCTGACGGTCGTTCATATCGACGACGCGCTTCCAAGTGATGCGCTTAACGTCAATAC
This sequence comes from uncultured Collinsella sp., assembly GCA_900542235.1. Lineage (GTDB taxonomy): Bacteria > Actinomycetota > Coriobacteriia > Coriobacteriales > Coriobacteriaceae > Collinsella. The sequence goes on along the minus strand of UQNB01000037.1, from coordinate 13,985 downwards.
CGAGCTGATTGCCCTGCTGGATGTGGTTATCAAGCATGGCGGCCAGCAGGTTGTTGGCAGCACCGATAGCGTGGAAGTCGCCGGTAAAGTGCAGGTTGATATCCTCCATGGGGATGACCTGAGCCCAGCCGCCGCCGGCAGCACCGCCCTTAACGCCAAAGACGGGGCCGAGCGAAGGCTCGCGCAGGGCCACGGCACTTTTGACGCCGCGACGGCGCAGGCCATCGGCCAGACCGATGGTCGTGGTGGTCTTGCCCTCGCCCGCAGGCGTTGGGTTGATAGCGGTCACGAGGACGAGCTTGGCCTGGTGATCAGTCGGCTCGTTGAGCAGTGAATAGTCGACCTTAGCCTTGTCGAAGCCGTACGGAATCAGGTGCTTTACGTCGACGCCGGCGTCCTTGGCAACCTCGGTAATGGGCAGCGGCGTGACGGAACGTGCGATTTCGATGTCAGTAGGCATGGGCGGTCCTTTCGTTACCGAATGAGAAAAAGACCAATTCAGCATAGCACGGGCGCGCAATAGTAAAACACCCGTAACCGATGAATGGCGATATGTTTATCCAATGCTCAGCGATAGCCTACAGACTAGCCAAAACAAAGCGCCCTAAACGGTAGGTTCAATCCCCAGGTGCTCAAAGGTGCGAAGGGTTGCCTGACGGCCCTGCGGTGTACGAATCATCAGCCCGCACTGCAGCAGATAGGGCTCATAGACATCCTCGAGCGTGCCCGGGTCCTCGCCCACCGCGCTGGCAAGGGTCGTAAGTCCCACGGCACGACCGGAGAACGTCTTGGCGAGCGTCTCCAAAATGCGAATATCCATCCAGTCCAGACCGAGCTCGTCGATCTCAAAGAACTCGAGTGCCTGACGGCAGATATCGAGCTCAATGGGACCGTTGCCGCGCACCTGTGCGTAATCGCGCACGCGCTTGAGCAGGCGGTTGGCAAGACGTGGCGTGCCGCGCGAACGCGAGCCGATCTCGAGTGCACTGGGGTGGTCGATCGTCACGCCCAGGATAGTCGCCGAGCGCGTCACAATCTGCGCGAGCTCCTCGACCGTGTAGTAATCCAGGCGATATGAAATGCCAAAGCGGTCGCGCAACGGGCCTGTCAACATGCCTGAGCGGGTCGTTGCCGCTACCAACGTAAACTTGGGAATATCCAGGCGAATCGAGCGCGCCGCCGGACCCTTGCCAATCACGATATCGAGGGCAAAGTCCTCCATCGCGGGGTACAGGACCTCCTCGACCGAACGGTTGAGGCGGTGGATCTCGTCGATAAACAGCACATCACCCGGCTGCAAGTTAGTAAGGATGGCCGCCAGGTCGCCCGTGCGCGCGATGGCAGGGCCACTCGTGGTCTTGATCTGAGCGCCCAGCTCGTTGGCGATAACGGTGGCCAGCGTGGTCTTGCCCAGGCCCGGAGGACCCGAGAAAATCACGTGGTCGAGCGTCTCGCCACGGCTCTGCGCCGCTTCGATCAACACGCGCAAGCTCTGCTTGATGTGCTCCTGGCCGCAGTAATCGTCCAGGCGCTGGGGGCGCAAAGTGCGGTCGACATCGAGGTCCTCGGCCGTCAGCTCCGAGCCCACCATGCGCTCGCCGTGCGCCATGGATGCCGCCGGCGAGTTGCCGGGCGTCGCCCACAGGTCCTGAGAGTCATCGGCTTCCCACATCACGCATCCATTCCGAGTCGCTTAAGCGCCGCGCCGAGCAGATCCTCGACACGCATATTCTGCCCATCATACCCGCTCAGGGCAACATCGGTCTCCTGAGGGCTAAAGCCCATGGAAAGGAGTGCCGCACGGGCATCATCGATGGCCGAGGGAGCGGCAGCGGGCACGGGCATCGCAACCTGGCCGGGGATTACGTCAACCGGAACAAAGCCCTTGTCCTTGGCAAAGGTGCTCTTGAGCTCCAGGATCAGGCGCTGAGCTGTCTTTTTGCCCACACCGGGCACCTTGGCCATACCCTTGTCGTCCTCGGCCATCACCAGCGAATACAGCTGCCCCACGGTATAGGTGGAAAGCACGGCGAGCGCCAAGCGCGGGCCAACACCCGAGACGGACACGAGCCGGTCGAACATCGTGCGCTCATCCTTTGAGGAAAAACCGAAAAGTGTCATGGCGTCCTCGCGCACTTGCATACGGGTATAGAGGCGCACCTCGCCGCCGGACGTAGGCAGCGTGGCGGCAGTGCTGCCCGAAATACCGAGCTCAAAGCCCACGCCCGACACATCAACGACGGCCGAGCTCATCGTGGCCTCGACAAGCGTTCCATGGAGCTGGGAAATCATCAGTATCCGGTTCCTCTCTGTTGATAGAACTCGCCACCGGTGAGGGCGCGGGTGCGGCTGAGGTTTACGTGGCAGATGGCGCAGGCCAGGGCATCGGCGGCGTGGTCGGGATGCGGGTCGTGGTCGAGCTGCGTGAGCGTACGCACCATGTAGGCGACCTGCCGCTTGTCCGCGGCACCGGTGCCCACAACAGCCTGCTTAATCTGCATAGGCGTGTACTCGCCAATCTCGAGTGCGCATTCCGAAAGCGCCACGAGCGCGGCACCGCGGGCATGCGCCGTAGGGATGGCTGAGCGAACGTTGGCGCCAAAGTAGATGCTCTCGACAGCAGCCGTGTCGGGTCGATAACGCTCGACGACATCCTTAAGGTCATGGGCGATATGCGACAGGCGCACCGCGAGCGGACTTCCGGCACTGGTCTCGATGCAGCCATAGGCACGGCAGCGAACCTCGCCACGCCGCTCCTCGATAATCCCCCAACCCGTATGAGCCAAACCGGGGTCAATGCCCAAGATAACCAAGCCGACCTCCCCTCGCCACAAGCACAGCGCAAGACAAGGCCCCGCGCATCATTCACGAACGTCTGTTCTAGAATAACACAACGGGGCCAAGATACTTAGTTGGAGTGTCGGCGTTGGGAGCAAATCCCGTCCCCAGCTTAATTCTGCGAGAAGAATGGGAACTGTCGGGGATCCACCGGCGGATGCGGCATCGATCCGCCCTGGGACCCACCCTGCGAGCCGCCCTGACCGCCCATCATCTTATCGATGGCGTCCTGAACCTCGCCCTCGAACTTTTTCATACCCTCATGCAGACGACGCTGGCCATCCTCAGAGCGCAGCTCCTCCATCTGCTCGGGCGAAATACCCAGTAGCTCGCCCAGCACGCCCATCATCTCGTTTCGCACGCGCTCGCTCGTATCCTCGTCAGCAAAACGGCGCACCTCGGCGCGCGCCAGCGAATCGACCGACATACGCTCCTTGCCATTAAGCCCCAGGTCGGACCACGCGAGCATATACGGCCAGGCGCGCTCAACAAACGAGCGGGACGAGACGATCGGTGCCGTCGGCAACATGCGGCGGGCAGCCTCACCCTGTCGAACGAGCATCAGCAGCAGCGAGCAGGCCTCAGGCTTGCCAGCGGCCATCGGGATATCGTCGAAAGATCGATTGCGGTCCACGTGCGCCTCGAGCGCGCCATCGACCTCACCCGGCTCAAGCCCGCCGAGCAGCTGTGCCGCGCGGTCGAGCATATCGACCGGGCCGTCGAGCGTCGAGAGCGCCTGCGCCAGCACACGCTCCATGCAATCCTCCACCGCGTTGAGCGTCACGAGCTCTTGGGGCACCACAGAAGACGTGCGGTTGCGCACACGCGCCACAAACTCAAGCGTCGACAGGTACACATCGCCAAAAGGCGCGTAATCGCCCTGATAGCCGCCGCAAAGCGCCGGCGCCGCCAGCGCGTACTCGGTTTTGGACAGCGGGCTCAGCGCCATCGCACCCAGCTCGAGCGCCGTGTCCTCCAGCATGAGGCCCAACGTGCGCGAGCGCAGACGCTCGGCATCGCCCGCCGACACGTCGCGATCGAGCACACGCGCCGCATCCGGTGCATCGCGCTCGACGGTGCGAATGTGCAAACGCTCGGCGATGGCGCGGACGGCGGCACAGCGGGCAGCCTCGGCCTCTTCCTGCGCCGGCGTAAAGATACGGTTGCGCCCCAGCACCAGACCAATCACATTACGCGGGCCCAGAGCGTCGACGGCCAGCGCCGCCAGCAAAGACGACGGCAAGTCACCCTCGAGTGCCATCACAGCACGCGACGCACCGTGGGCTCGGGCGTTGTCGCGCACGGCGAGCACCAGCGCCTGCCACAGCCACTCCTCGGAACGGAACTCGGGCAGTTCGTGATCCTCCAGGGCATCGAGCATCATGCCGCGCCGAATCTCCTGAACCAGCAGGCTCTCCTCAAAACACGGCGCCTGGGCCACCACGCGACCGCAGTCGTCGAGCACAAACGAACCGCCGGTATACACCGACTCGTCATAGGCACCGACCGGCGCCATGCAGGCAAACCACACGCTGCGCTTGGATGCGATCTTGCGGTAGGCGCCGCTGCGAACGGCGGCAATGGCGGCAGTCTCGCGGTCGGTCATGTCAAACGCGTTGAATTGGAAATACGCAATGAGGTCAACACCGGTCGGCAGCATCTCGAGTTCGCGGTCCAAGTCAAAAATCACGGCGATGCGCACGCCGTCCACGTCGAACACCGGCGGCGCCCAACGTGTGTCGTTGTTCTCGCCACGCTGCAGGGCAATGCTCGAACGTGCCGGCACCACATGACCGTCCTTGAGCATCATGTAGTCGAGCAGCGGCTGGCCCTCAAACGAAACCGCCGCGGGCACGATGCAGATCATGTCAAGCTCCTGGATACGCTCGGCGACACCAGTCAAGCCGGCAAGCATGTCGTGCTCAAAGTCGGCAGCGCCCACCAGGCCGCCGGGCATGGCGCCCATAAAGAGCGGAGCCGGAACGCACAGCACGCGCGCCCCGCGCTCGTGGGCCAGACGAGCCTGGTCCTCGATGCGGCCGCAAATGCCCTCAATATCACCCAGGCGCATATCGATCTGTGCAAGCGCGAGCTTCATGGCTCAGCCCTTTCCGTCGTAAACCATCGAAATCGTAGTAAAAGCGCCGGCCGCATAATGCAGTCGGCGCTTGCATGTGCATATGCTAGCTATGATACCCCGAGCGGGGGCGCGCTCCTAGAATGTCGCGGACCACAGCCCGTGCAGGTTGCAGTAGGCATAGACGGTACCGGTCTTGGAGCCGCCCGCGAAAAACGTCGCGGGTTTCATGCCGGGCTCAAGGTAATGAACCTCTAAGCGGCCCTCGGCCTCAAGGGCGATCCACTCAATGTAGTGCTCGGGCAGGCTGGGGTGCTCGACCGAGCCAACGCGTGCGCGGATTACGTGACCGTCGCGCTCGGTCTCGACAACAGGCACGTGCTTCTCGTGCGCCGCGTCCTCAGTGTTTGCGGTCAGCTCCGTGCAACCGGCAGGGGTCGCAACGTCGTCGCCAAGGGCAGCGATGAGCTTACCGTCGGGGTCCTTAAAGAATTTCGCCATGATGTTCTCCTTTGCTGATGTGCCGATGTTCTTGATGGTTCTTATGCCCAAAGGCAGGCAAACCATCCATGGCATTGCAAATGAACACATAACGGATCAGGCAAGCGGTCGGGCCAAAATGCGTCGACCGTCCTGCCCACTCCAGCAGTCCCACCCCGCGCGCGGCTAGCGCCCGTCGCCGCCCAGCAGCGCCAGAACATCTTCGCGGGTAAACAACGCCGACGAGATGCCGTCGCCGCCGAGCACACTGTTGACCAGATCGCGCTTGGACTCCTGCATCTGCATAATGCGCTCCTCGATCGTGTCCTTGGCGATGAGCTTGTACACGGTCACGGTATGTTGCTGGCCAATACGATGCGCGCGGTCAGTCGCTTGGTCCTGCGCCGCCACGTTCCACCACGGGTCGTAGTGGATGACCACGTCGGCCGCCGTCAGGTTAAGGCCCACGCCGCCCGCCTTGAGCGAGATCAGAAACACCGGCACCTCGCCCGCCTGGAACTGCGCGACCATCTTGGCGCGGCTCTCTTTAGACGATGCGCCAGTGAGCTTAAGGAAGGCGATATCCTCCTTGGCCAAGCGCTTACCGATGATATCGAGCATGCCCGTAAACTGGCTGAACAACAGGATGCGATGACCGCCGTCGAGTGCGCCGTGCACGAGCTCCATGCACGTATCGAGCTTGGCGCTCCCCGCCTTGTAATCCTCGTAGTGTAGACGCGGGTCGCAGCAAATCTGGCGCAGCTTGGTGAGCTCGGCGAGTACCTTGAGCTTGTCCTTCTTAAACTCCCCGGCCTCGCGGTGCTGCACCTGCTGGGCGATGCGGTCCTGATTTGCCAGGTAAAGCTTGCGCTGCTCACCGGCGAGCTGAGCCACGACAGTGTCCTCGATCTTTTCGGGCAGATCGGCCACCACGTCTTCCTTGACACGGCGCAGCACAAACGGCGACACGAGTGCCTGCAGGCGAGCGGCGCTGTCGCCCTCGGAGTGCTCGACCGGACTTTCGAAGCGCTTTGCAAACGATTCACGCGTGCCCAGCAGGCCCGGCATCAAAAAGTCGAAGATGCTCCAAAGCTCGGATAGGCGGTTTTCGATGGGCGTGCCCGTCAGAGCAAAGCGCACGCCGGCAGGCAGGCGCTTGGCGGCGCGAGCCACCTGGGTGAGCGGGTTTTTAATGTACTGGGCCTCATCGAGCACCACACGGGCAAAGTTCTGCTCGACGTACTCGTCGATATCGCGCCGCATAAGGTCATACGACGTCACGACCACGTTATGCTCAGCCACGCCGGCAATCTGCACGCGGCGCTGCGCCTTGGCGCCCACGATTGCGCAAGCATCGAGCGAGGGCGCAAAGCGCTCCAGCTCGGCAGTCCAGTTGTACACGAGCGAGGCCGGGCATACCACGAGCGTGGGCTTGATGTCCCCCGCCTCCACGCGCGCCAGGACATGCGCGATCATCTGGAGTGTTTTGCCCAGGCCCATGTCGTCGGCCAAGATGCCACCAAGGCCCAGGTGTTCGAGCGAGCCGAGCCACTGGTATCCGTCGACCTGGTAGCCACGCAGCGTGGCCTTGAGCGAGGCAGGTACCGTAAAGTCCATCTTGCCGAGCGTGTCTAGACGCTCGACGGTACGGCGAAACGCAGCGTCGCGATCGGCCTCGAGCGCGGGCATGCGCGCGAGCATGCTATCGACGAACAGGGTGCTCGACGCGGGAAGCGACACGCCGTCGAGCAGGTCGACGGCATCGACACCCAGGTCCTCGGCGAGGCCAAACGCGGCTCGGGCGCCCTCGTCCAGGCGAATGATGTCGCCGGACGTAAGGCGCGCAAACGTTTGATGACGCTTGTACGAATCGAGATAGACGGCAAGGTCCGCGGCCGAAAGCCCGCTCGCGCCCAGCTCGACATCGAGCAGATTGCTCTTGACGGTGGCACGCACCGAGAGTTTGGGCGCAGGGCGCACCGAGATCTGGCGCAGGCGGTCGCTGAGCATAACCTCACCCAACTCGGACAGGGCAGACAGGCCCTCGGTCAGCAAGCGGAACAGGCTCTCGTCATCGCGTTCCTCAAACGCCAGGCCGCCCTCGTAAAAGTCGAAATACAGGGCCGCCGTGTCCATAACGCGAAACTCCGCCACCTCGTCGCGGGGTGGCACGCCAGGGCGTTGCTCTTCGAAGAGACTGCCCGGAGCGCCCAGGCTAAAGAGATCCGCCGACCAATCGCCGTAGGTAACCGTAATTTTGCAGGTCACGAGCCCATCATCGACGCCGATCGCCATAGCAAAGCTCGGCTCGGGTGCCACGGTATCGAGCGCGGCGGGCGCGGTGAGGTCGGTGTAGTCGCGCAAAATGGGCAGCGCCATACGACAGAACTCCCCCACCTGGTCGGCAGCGATATGGACCGGCGTGCGACAGGGCAGCAAACGCGATAGAAACGGCGCCGCATGCTGGGCAAACGCCACATCGGCGCGGCGCGCACGGCGGGTGTCGACCAGATAGGCAACGTCGCCCGAAGCAAAGCAGTATGCATCGGCCGGCAGGCGCAGATCGTAGCTGCCACCAGCCGCCGGCGCGATTTTGGCGGCAAGGAGCGGTGGGCGCTTAGACAGAGCCTCGTCCTCCCCTTCCGGAGGCATCTCAACCGCCACGTCATAGGTGCGATGCGTCGTCGTCCCCCGCGACCAAGCGGGCTCAAAGGAGATGGTCTGGCCGCGCAGCAGGTCCAGCACATATACGATGCTATGCTCGGACAGCGGCAACTGACGCTCGGCGACAAAACCGCTGCGGGCAAAGTCGTACGACGCCGAACGCGAGCTTGTGATGTCATCGAGATAGGCAACTGTCGTCACAACAAGGTTGAGCAGCTTTGTCGACACGTCTTCGAAGGCTTCGGGCGTATGGACAAACGTGAGCTTCTTGCCGTACGAGAAGGTGCCGCCGCGCACGTAGGCATCGGCCATGCCGTCGATATCCTTGACCACGTAGGACACCGAACCGCAGCGAATGCGGAACTCGAGCGCCCAGCTAAAGCGGTCGGCGAACAGCGGATTGTAGTACGGCACCAACGAGGGCTCCAACGCCGCTTTGGGGGTGTCGGGATCAACGGCACCGGCAAGCTTGCGGCGCATGCTCGCCAACTCATCCATGCGCGCGTCCGAAAGATCGGAGAGCGCCGCCATGAGGCTGGGGCTCGTGGGGACGGGTGCCGGGAAGGGAAAGTTGGGGTTGACGGCCGGCGCTTTGGGCGCGGTGCGCGCGGGCTGTTTCGGCTGCGCCGTAAACGTGCGAACCGGTGTGCGCAGCCCCTCAACAGGCTCAATGCCGCTGGCGTCCAGGTATGCCAGCGCTGTGGCGATGGCATGCTTGCACATGCCGGGGTAACGATAGGCAGCGGGGCAATCGCAATCGTAGTCGATTACCTCGTGCTCGTCCATGTCGAGCGCCACGCGCGTCTTGTACAGGTCGCCGCGCGAGCCGCGCACCGAGCCCTCGACCGTCACGTTTTTGGAGAAGCGCGAGCCGCTGTCCTCAATCGACAGCACGGCGCCGTTGAGCATGAGCGAGCGGCCCTTCATAAAGGTGCCGCTCAGCGCCGCCTCTTTTCGGAGCGCCTGCACAAACGTCCCCTGCGCCATCACTTCCTCCAATCTCGCACGCTAAATGATTTTTCTGGGACGGGGATGAAAAAATCATTCCCGTCCCAGAAAGACTGGTCTACCGCTACACGTCACCCAAAATGATTTTTTAATCCCCGTCCCAGAAAAATCATTTTAGATAACCGTCACTCTGCCTTGGTTGCCGACGATGGCCTTGGCCTCGGCCAGCAGCGGAATCGAGCGCGCGTTGACCTTGGCAGGTACCTCGGCGCGCAGCACGCGCCCGTCCACCTGCTCGATAAAGATCTCCACGCGATCGCCGCCCGGGTTAGTGGTGAGCACCGTGGCCAGGCGCGCCATATTGCCCTGGCTAAATCGGCTGTTGGGCACCATGACCTCAAAGACCTTGGGCTTGTTTTTCTCCTCGCTAAGCTCCAGCGGCACAATCTCCTGCGCGATGATCTGGTCGCCGCGGTCCGAGCGCTCGAGCTTGCCCTTAATGCGCACAAACGCATCGGACAGCTGCGCGCCGGTCTCGGGATCGACCTCGCCGTACAGATACCCCTCGGCCTCCTTGTAGGTCTTGGGGAACACCACGACCGTGGCCTCGCCTTCCATGTCCTCGAGCTGCACGATGCCCATGGGGTCGCCGTTTTTGGTCACGCGCTTGGACACGCTCGAGACCATACCGGCCCACCACAGCGCCTTGCCCTCGGGAATCTCCTGGTTGATGGTACCGCCCGTGGGGTTTTGCACCTCGTAGCCGGTGTCGATCTGCGAGAACGAGAAGTCGCGCGCTTTGCTAAGTGCATACTCAAACGGGCGCAGCGGGTGGTCCGAGACATAGATGCCCAGAACCTCCTTCTCCTGGCTCAGCTTAAGGTGGCGGTCCCACTCCTGGCCATCCGGATCGGGCACGCTCACCTCAAAGCCCGAGCCCTCAACGTCGCCAAACATATCGAAGAACGACGTCTGGCCGCTCGCACGATCCTTTTGACGCTTCACGGCGGCATCGATGATGTTCTCGGGGTTGTTCTTGTCCACAAAGTGCATCATCTGGCGGCGCGGATAGCCCGTGGAGTCGAAGGCGCCTGCCTTGATGAGCGATTCGATCACGCGACGGTTGGCCTGGCTCGAGTCCACGCGCTCGACAAAGTCGTGCAGCGTCTTAAACGGGCCGCCCGCCTCGCGCTCAGCGATAATCGCCTGCGCCACGCCGGTGCCCACGCCTCGAATGCCGGCCAGACCAAAGCGCACGCCCTCCTTGGTAGCCGTGAACTCGGTACCGGACTCGTTGACATCTGGCGAAAGCACGGGGATGCCGTCGTGACGGCACGCCGAGACGTAGTGCACGATCTTGTCGGTCTTGCCCGTATAGGACGTCAGAACGGCCGCCATGTACTCATGCGGATAGTGCGCCTTGAGCCACGCCGTCTGCATAACCAGGATGGCGTAGCCGGCGGAGTGCGACTTGTTGAAGGCGTAGGACGCGAACTCGAGAACATCGTCCCAAATCTTCTGGGCGACCTCGCGCGTGTAGTTGTTCTTGATGGCGCCATTCATCCAGTGGTCGTAGGTGGTCTCGTCCGATCCATCCTCCCAGTGCAGCACCGTCGACGTGAGCAGCTTGATCTTCTTCTTAGCCACGGGCTTACGGATACGCGAGTCCGATTCGCCCTTGGAGAAGCCGCACATCTCGACGGAGATGAGCATAACCTGCTCCTGGTAGACCATGGTGCCGTAGGTTTCGCCCAGGATGTCGTCCAGGCGGTCGTCGTAGGAGACGGCCGGCTCCTTGCCGTTCATACGGTTGATGTAGGACGACACCATGCCGGCGCCCAGCGGGCCCGGGCGGTACAGGGCGATCAATGCCACGACGTGTTTGTACTCGGTGGGCTTCATGTTTTTGATCGTGGCCGTCATGCCGGCGGACTCGACCTGGAAGACGCCGGCGGTGTGGCCGGAACCCATGAGCTTAAAGATCTCGGGATCGTCAAAGGGAATCTCTTCCTCTTTGATGTCGATGCCGAAGTTCTTCTTGATGTTTGCCTTGGCCTTGGAGATAACCGTCAGCGTACGCAGGCCCAAAAAGTCCATCTTGAGCAGGCCCATGTCGGCGACGGTATGGCCCTCGTACTGGGTAATCTCGACGCCGCCCTTAGTATCGAGCTTGGTGGGCACGTGCTCGTTGACGGGATCGCGGCAGATCAGAACGGCGCACGCGTGCACGCCCTCGCCACGGGTGAGACCCTCGATCGAGAGTGCCGTGTCGATGATGCGGCGGGCGTCGTCGTCCTTTTTATATGCCTCGGCAAAATCGGGGTTAAACAGATCCTCTTTGCCGGGTTGCTTTTCGAGCACCTGCTTGAGCTTGACCTTGGGGTCGCTCGAGACCATCTTGGACAGGCGCTGGCCCATGTAGACCGGGTAGTCCAGAACGCGCGCGGCGTCGTTGATGGCCTGCTTGGCCTTAATGGTCGAATAGGTGATGACGTGGGTGACCTTCTCGGGACCGTAGAGCTGGCGAACGTGCTCCACGACCTCGAGGCGCCGCTCATCGTCGAAGTCCATATCGATATCGGGCATCTCGGTACGCTGCGGGGACAGGAACCTCTCGAACATCAGACCGTTCTCGAGCGGGTCGAACGCGGTGATGTTCATGGCGTAGGCGACGATAGCGCCGGCGGCAGAACCACGACCGGGGCCGACGCCGATGCCGTTGTCCTTGGCCCATTGCACGTACTCGGCAACGATCAAGAAGTAGGCGGCAAAGCCCTTGTCGCAGATGACCTTGTATTCGTACTCAAAGCGCTCTTTGATGTTGACGCCACCGATCTCGCGCGTGGCCCAGTCGTCGCCGTAGTGCTGGCGTAGGCCCTTCTCGCACTCGCGGCGGAACTGGCTCTCGTGCGTCTCGCCGGGATCGAGCAGCGGGAAGCGCGGCAGGATGATGGAGTCCCAGTCCAGCTCAACGTAGCACTTGTCGGCGATCTCGAGCGTGTTGTCGCAGGCCTCGGGGCAATACGGGAACATCGCCCGCATCTCCTCCTCGGTCTTCATGTAAAACTCCGAGCCGGTCATGCGCATGCGGTTGGGGTCGTCGACCTTGGCGTTCATGCCAATGCACATGATGACGTCCTGCACGGGCGCGTCCTCGCGGCGCAGGTAGTGGAAGTCGTTGGTGGCGATGACCTTGACACCCACCTGTTTGGCGATGTCGATGAGCGTGCGGTCCATCTGCTCATCGGTCAGACCGTTATCGGTGGTAATGCCGTGTTCCTGGATCTCGATATAAAAGTCGCCGGGGTCGAAAGTGTCGCGGAAGGTCTCGGCCCACTTGATGGCGCCCTCCATGTCACCGCGGTCGATGTATTTGGGGATGATACCCGCGATGCAGGCACTGGTGCAGATCATGCCCTTGGCGTGGCGGCGCAGGTTGTCGAGCGTCACACGCGGCTTGTAGTAAAAGCCCTGCACGGCGGCCTCGGAAACCGTCTGCATCAGGTTGACGTAGCCCTCCTGGTCCTTGGCCAGGAGGATCATATGGTAGAGCTCGGGCTTGTGGTCGCGAGCAAGGGTCTCGTCCGGCGTAAAGTAGACCTCGCAGCCAAAGATGGGCTTGATAACCAGGGGCGGCTTGAGCTCGTCGATGTTGCCCTTCTCGTCCCACATGGCCATGTCCTTCACATACTGGGCATGCTCGCGCGGGTTTGCCTCGGGATCGGGCTCCACCAGCTCGTCGCGGCGGTCCTTTTCCAAGAAGGCCTTGTCGTGGCTCCACGTTTTGTACTCGGGCGTGTTGTGGTTGACGGCGTCGCAGGCCAGCGCCAGGTCGGGCACGCCATACATATAGCCGTGGTCGGTAATGGCCACGGCGGGCATGCCAAGCTCAACGGCACGGTTGACCATATCCTGGATACGGGTTGCGCCGTCGAGCATGGAGAAAACAGTGTGATTGTGCAGATGGACGAATGCCATGTGATGAGCTCCGATGCGGGTTCGTGTTCTGACTGAACGATTTTACCGCACGGCACGGACAGCACCCGAACCTAGCCAAACCAACACGGCTCCTCTTGCAGTTGCGGTGAAATGCGGACTGTTTGGCGGCTTTTTTGGCCAAAACAGTCCGTATTCCACCGCAAGTTATCTGAGGGCTAGAGATTGTAGGTGACTACTTGAGGTTCGGCGGGTTCGACGAAGATGGTTGGATCAGGCTGCTCCACGCGGACGAACTTGACGGTCACCGTCTCAAAGCCCGCCTTGTGCAGAACATCAGCGTAGACGCGCGCCTGCAGGGCGTGCTTCTCCTGCAGCTGTTCCGGCGTCTCGTCCGGCGTGCCGCCCGTCTTGTAGTCGATGACCAGCGCGCGCGACGGATCGGCCGGGTCGGTTGCCAACGCATCGATGGCGCCCTCGGCATACGTGCCGTAGCGGGCAATGTCCTCGTCCTCGCAGCCCAGCGAGAAGAACGGCACTTCGGCGCGAACGCACGGCCACGCGAACAGCTCGGCACGAACCGACGACTTGAGCCAGCGCTCCAGAGCGACATCGAAGCGCTCGCGCTGCTCCGGCGTCAGGCGCCACAAGCGTGCCAGCACATCGGCACGCGCGGCGGGCAACGCGTCGGCACCCATCTCGATGAGCCACTGGCAGGCGGCGTGGAACGCCGAGCCCAGCGCCATGGGGTTGCCGGCGGGTTCAACGGCGGCCACGTCCGCATCGGTCATCTCCGAGCCATCCGACTCTGCATCATCGCCGGACTCATCCATGGGAACACGAGCCTCGGCGGCACGGTCTTCCGTCTCGGCATGAAGTGCCGCGGCAATTGACGAGTAGCTGTACGAATCGCGCTCCGGATACGGACAGGTGCCCATGCGCACGCCCACTGCCTGGGGATACACAAGCTCAAACGAATCGGGCTCGGGGTCGGCAGGACCGGGAACGGCGGGGGGGGGCGCCGCACCGCGACCTTCGACGT
>UQNB01000036.1 GCA_900542235.1 uncultured Collinsella sp. | reverse complement strand
CACTACCGCCGGGGGCGAGGGCGGCTGTCCCCGCAAGGGCGGCTGCCGCGATGGCTGCGCTCGAGGCGTCGCCGGTTGCCGCGAGGATGCCGGTGGTTTTGGCTCCCGTGGCTGCAGCTGCAACGGTCTTGGTCGTCTTCGTGCCCTCGGACTTGGAACCCTCGGGCTTGGTCTCGCCTGGCTTCTCCTCGGGTTTGATCTCCTCGGGAGGCGCGATGACCGTGCTCTTGGCGACAGCTTCGTTATAGGGGGAGTCGATCACGTCGTCGCCCGTGCCGATGGTTTGACCCACCTCGTAGAAGATGCCGTCGTCGCGTTCTTCCTTGTTGCGATAGCCAATGATCTTGCCGCCTGTGGGCGTCTGGATGGGAGCGCCTTCGATCTCGATGGTGCCGATTGTCTCGCCGTCCGCGCTCGTGGCAAGGGCGAAGATTGCCGCCGTGTCTCCCTCAGCTGTGACCTTACTGCGGACAATCGAGATGGTCGCGGGCGTGATGCCCTTCTCGGTCTGCGCGAAGATGCCGATGTTCAGGCCCTCGGACTCAGGGATGATTTCGTCGTTTTGGTCTCCACTGTAGTGGTCGGGGCCGTCGCCGCCGGTCTCGGCATAGCGGGCTATGGCCTTGACAACGGAGTCGCTGATGTAGATGTGGCCACCCGCTTCGTCGGAGTAGAAATTACTGGTGGAGATTGCAACCGAGAACCTGCCTTCTGCGAGCGCATCCACAGCCGAGCCGTTCTTGATGACGACGTCGTCCTCATCGGTGAAGAGTGCGCTGACTTCCCCGCCATCTGAGCTTGCGCGGATCGTCACGGTCGCGCCATCGAGCGTGATGCCCTTGTAGACATAGATGCCATACCCAACGCCACTTGCGTTGAGGGAAGCGTTCGTGACCGTGAGGCTGTTTTTACCGTCGATGGCGGCGTCTTCCTCGGAGCTTGCCTTGACCTGGCTGCCACCCGAGATCTCGATACTGCCGTCGGCCCAAATCGCATTGTCCTCGATAGAGCTTGCCTCTACCTTGCCGCCGCCCTTTATGATGAGGTTCTCGTTAGCATCGATACCCTGATCCTCGGTGGCCTTGGCGGTGACGGTTCCGCTGTTGTCGATCGTGATGTTGCCGTCGGCCCTGATGCCATCCGAATCGCCCGTGGCGTTAACGTTTCCCGAGCCCTTGATGGTGACATCGCCCCCGGCATCGATGGCATCGTGCTCGGTGCTCGTGGCGTTGACAGTGCCAGCGCCGTCGATGTTGATGTTGCCGACGGAAGTGATGGCGTCACGAGAAGATGTCACGTTGAGCGTGCTGGACGCGTCGCCCTGAATATTAAGCTCGGCGTTCTCGTTCGCGCCATCCTTAACCTTGATGCCGCGGCCGTCGTCGTTAGTGACGGTGTTGTTGCCCTCGTAGCTCACGTTGAGCTTGCCCGCTGCCTCGATCGCGCCGCCGTTATAGCCGTTGAGCTTCATGTCATCGGCGCCATCCCATGACCAGGTACCGGCGGCGTCTCCCGTGGGGCCCGCGGCCGCTTCGTGGCGGACGCCGCCAACGTCCACCCACTCGGCTGCGAGCGAGATGCTCGGCATGAGCAGCGAGCTTACCGTAAGCGCGCATACGGCGCCTACAACGATGCGGCGCGTTACGCGGCGCCAGCTGCCGTGTGCGAGCAGCGTGCGACGGCGCAGGTCGGGCTCGACAAAATGGGCTCCAGAGGTTTTGTCATTGCGCTTGGGGGTCGTGAACAAGGCGGCCATGGTTACTCCCATCCTCATAGGGCCTATGCGGTTATATCCAGCATATCTGCAGGATGTAGCCGTCGGTAGTGCCGTTTGAAGAGCAAAACGTCCAAAACTTGCGAAGCAATACATCGCGTGTCCGTGTGGTGCCTGGCTTTAAAAGCAAAGCGCGGAGCCACTCGATGCGACTCCGCGCTTTGCTGTTTGGTATTGCGAATCTTGCGCCTACGCTACAAAGAAGTAGACGAGGAAGGCGAGGGCTGCGATCCACATGAGCGGCTTGATCTTGGAGGCCTCGCCCTTAAAGAGCGCGACGACCACGTAGGCGATAAAGCCCAGACCAATGCCGGCAGAGATGGAGTAGGTGAAGGGCACGCCGGCGACAATCATGAACGCCGGGAAGCCCTGCGACACGTCGGACCAGTCGATCTCGGAGGCCTCGCTCATCATGAGGTAGCCGACGTAGACCAGAGCACCGCAGGTGGCGGCGCTGGAAACGATGGTGACGATGGGGGAGAAGAACGCGGCGAGAATGAACAGCACACCGGTGGTGACGGAGGTGAGGCCCGTGCGGCCACCGTCGGCAGCGCCAGAGGTGGACTCGACGAAGGTGGTGATGGAGGAGACGCCCATAAAGCCACCGGCAGCAGCGGCCACGGAGTCGACGACCAGGATGGGACGGATGTCCTCGACATTGCCGTCCTCGGTCAAGAACTCGCCCTGCTTGGCGACGGCCATCGCGGTGCCCATGGTGTCGAAGAAGTCGCTCATGAGCAGCGAGAAGGCAACGACGAGCAGCATCGGGTCGGTCAGGACCTTCACGATGGCAAGGTTGCCGTCGGCAGTGCTGGCAAACGGGGCGCCGAAGGTCGAGAAGTCGAGCGGTGCGATGAGGCCCTCGGGCGCATGGGTGACGCCCAGCGGGATTCCGGCGATAACGGCGACGATGATGCCGATGAGCAGCGAGCCCGGCACGTTGCGGGAAGCCAGGGCAACCGTCACGACGATGGAGATGATGCCGACGATAAAGGTGGGGGAGGTGATGTCGCCCAGGCCGACAAGCGTACCGGCGCCAGCGGTGATGATGCCGGCGTCGCACAGGCCGATCATGGCGATAAACAGGCCCAGACCCACCGAGATGGCGTGGCGCAGGACCACGGGGATGGCGTCCATGATGGCCTCGCGCAGGCCGCACAGGACGAGCAGCAAGATGACGATGCCCTCGAGGAAGATAACGCTCATGGCCACGTGCCAGTCGCCGCCGCACATGGTGGTGGCGATGCCCGCGATCATGGCGTTGATGCCCAGGCCCGACGCGCAGGCGAGCGGGCGGTTTGCGAAGATGCCCATGCAGATGGTCATGATGCCGGCGCCCAGGCAGGTGGCGCAGGCGAGCGCTCCCGCATCAATGCCAGCGCCCGAGAGCACTGCGGGGTTGACGGCGATGATGTAGGCCATCGCCAGGAATGTTGTCAGTCCAGCGCGAAGTTCGGTCCCGATTGTGGACTTGCGCTCACTGACGTGAAAAAGTTCGTCCATGCATACCCTTTCCTTGTTCGGCCCCGAGTTTAGGCCGATTGACACGAACTCATTTACTATATCGCCTTTACAACCTTGCTGTTCCTCGCATGTTGATGTTCGGCGCTTTGTAACAGGCGGACGGTATTTATCGCATGAAAATGTGTGGGTACCGTATACTTAAGCGGTTACAACGACCCCTATGGAGGAACGTATGATTAAAGAGCTTTGCCACGACGAGGCTATCCTGTCCCAGCGTTGCGAGGTTGCGACCGTCGAGGACGAGTCGGTTGCTCAGGACCTGATCGATACCATCAAGTCGCTCGATGATGCCGGCTGCTTGGCCGCCAACCAGATCGGCGTTACCAAGAAGGTCTGCGTCTACCTGGACGACGCCGGCGAGCCCCACGTGCTCTACAACCCCCGTCTGGTGTTTGGCCTGGGCGCCAGCAAGATGGAGGAGAGCTGCCTGACGCACGAGGAGGTCACCAAGTCCACGCGCTATATCAAGTGCAAGGTTGCCTTTGACCAGATCGTCGATGGCAAGATGCGCGAGCGCAAGCAGGACTTTGTGGGCTTCGAGGCGCAGATGGTCCAGCATATGATCGACCACTGTCTTGGAAAGTTGGTCTAAGGGGACCAAAGCACCGCACTTCGTCTCTTTTGGTCCGGGCGTGACATTGTTGTCATGTCCGGGCTTTTGTGTTTAGCGCCTTTTTGTTTGGTGACAATGAGCTTAGCAAGAACGTAAAGCTAGGAGGCGCTATGTGTACGAGCATTCGATTTACCGATAATTCTGGCCACATGTATCTAGGCCGCAACCTCGACTGGAGCTTTGACTACGGCCAACAGGTTCGCGTGATGCCGCGCGGGTTTCACATCCCGTATTCGTTTATCGACGATGCGTCGGCGGCACACGCGGTAATCGGCATGTGCATCGATTACAAGAACTATCCCATGTTTTTCGACTGTGGTAACGATGCGGGTCTGGCTGTGGCGGGGCTCAACTTTCCCGGCTATGCCGAGTATGCCGAGGGCCCGGTTGATGGAAAGACCAATATCGCGGCCTATGAGTTTCCCCTGTGGGTGGCAGCGACGTTCTCGACGGTCGATGAGGTCGAGGCCGCGCTGCGCGACACGGTGATTGTCGCCAAATCTGCCGGAGAGGGGCTGGGCGTGTCGCTGCTCCATTGGATTATCGGCGACAGCCAGCGCAGCATCGTGGTCGAGATGATGGCTGACGGCCTGCATGTATACGACGATCCGGTCGACACCCTTGCCAACCAGCCGACCTTCCCGTGGCACATGGAAAACCTGCGCACCTATATCACCGCCACAAGCGATTTTCCGCAGACGGCGACATGGCGTGGCGCCGAGCTTAAGCCCTATGGAGCCGGTGCCGGCATGCGCGGCATTCCGGGCGATTGCTATTCGCCGAGCCGTTTTGTAAAGGCGGCGTACCTCAATGCCAATTACCCGCAAAAGGAGAGCGAGACCGAAAACGTCGTTCGCATGTTCCGCTCGCTCGAGGGCGTGGTGATGATCGAGGGAGCGTCCAGGATGGGCGATGGCAAGTTCGAGAAGACTATCTATACCGGATGCTTTAGCGCGCGCACGGGCAATTATTACTACGCGATGTATGGGGATCCGTCGATTCGCTACGTGAGCCTGATGGATGCCGAGGGCGCGAGCCCCGATAGGCTCGTGGTTCCCGAGCCGCGTCGTTCGTAGCTCACTGGTCCGTTGCGACATAAAACGGCCTCGCACCTCCTATGAGATGCGAGGCCGTTGTCGTCAATGGCTGGTGGCGTGTTAGAAGTTGGTGTCGTTGAACTGGGTGCTCTCGAGTCCGTCGAGTTGCTGTTCGGGCGTATCGGCGACGCTCTCGAGCAGCTCGGTGGGATCGACGTTCATGCTCTTGCCGGCCTCGTTGCCGTTGACCAAGTCGTCCGAGAAGATGTCGACCTCCATTTCCTCGGCCTCTTCGATCTGAACCTCGAGCGGCACCTGGGTGCGCACAAGTTTGACGGCCGGGCGCATGCGGGCAAAGAGCGGTACGTACTCAATGATGATGGCCGAGTTCTCGAGACCGTACCAGCGTGCCGGGCTTCCGCAGGCGCGGCGGACGGCGTACTTGATGGCCATCACGCGGTGGTCATTGCGGTTGATGTCCGTTTCGGGGGCAAGCATCTTGCGCAGCATGCAAAAGCGGAAGTCACCTACGTTGCCGCGCGTCTCGTAGATGGAGTAGGTGTGATGTTGCGGCGGCAGCTCGCCCGATGCCATCAAGTCGCCGACGATCTGACGCAGATAGGCGTTGACGCGCTGGTTGACCTTAAAGCCCAGGTCCAGGCGCACGCGGAACAAAAAGTCCGTGCCAAAGGTCTCGACGGAATACTCGTGCGTATAGGGTTCGTCGGTAACGTGCACGTTGATGAACCAATATGCCTTGGCGCGCTTGGGATGTTTGTCCAGGATGGAATAGAGCACGTCGCGGTCGAGCGTGAGCGGATCGGGGCTGTTGGTGAGGAACACCAGATTGTCGGCGAGCACGGGGTAGGTCTCGTCGTTGCGCAGGCGATTGAGCTGGTCGATGTACTTGGAGACGGGCAGCAGGATCGTCTGCGTGCGCTCGATGGCGGTGCCGCGGCGCCACACGTACATAAGGCCAAACAGCAGCGAGGCCAAGAAGATCATTACGTAGCCGCCGTCAAAGAACATGGTGAGGCACGAGGCGAAGAAGCACAGCTCAATGGCACCGAAGAGCAGGGCGAAGACGCAGGCGCCCAGCTTGTGCTTGAGGATGCCGGCGATATAGCTCGTCAAAAGCGTGGTGGTCATAAGCATGGTCACGGTAATGGCGAGGCCGTAGGCACTCTCCATGCGCTCGGAGTTTTGGAACAGCAGCACGATGAAGATGCAGCCGACCCACATGATGTTATTGACGAGTGGAATATAGAGCTGGCCCTTGGTGTCGCTGGGGTAGTGGATGCGCAGGTCGGCATAAGGTTGAGGCGCGTTGCCTCGGATACCAGCGAGAACGAGCCGGTGATGAGCGCCTGTGAGGCGATGATGGCCGCCACGGCCGAAAGCACGATGGCAAAGGGGCGCAGGGGCTCGGGGAGCATCATATAGAACGGGTTGACGATATCCATCGCGAGCATCTGGGGGTTGGAGTTATTGGCGAGTAGCCAAGCTCCCTGACCCAGATAGTTGAGGATAAGGGCCGCCTTAACAAATGGCCAGGATGCATAGATGTTTGCCTTGCCCACGTGGCCCATGTCCGAGTAGAGTGCCTCGGCACCGGTTGTCGACAGGAAGACAAAGCCGAGCACCATAATGCCCGAATGGTTGATGGGCGAGAACAGGAACATAATGCCGCGGATGGGGTTGAGCGCGCGCAAGATGGACAGGTTGCCGAGCATGTTGAACAGACCGGCGCCTGCCAGGAACAGGAACCACAGCGTCATGAGCGGGCCGAACAGCTTGCCGATTGACGAGGTGCCGGCGCGCTGCATGGCAAATAGGCCGCAGATAATGATGATGGTGATGATGATGACGTTGGTCTGCCCGTCGCCCAGCAGCGCATGGCCCCATTCGATGGTGCGCAGACCCTCGATGGCTGTGGTGACCGTGACGGCGGGGGTGAGGATGCCGTCGGCAAGCAGTGCCGCACCGCCGATCATGGCGGGCAGAATCAGCCATGGTGCCACCTTGCGTACGAGGCTGAACAGGGCGAAGATGCCGCCTTCGTTGTGGTTGTCGGCCTTCATGGCGATTACCACGTACTTGACCGTGGTCACGAGCGTCATGGTCCAGATGACGAGCGAAAGCGCGCCCAGGATCATGTCCTCGCTGACGGTACCGATGCCGCCGTTGTTGGCGACGATTGATTTCATGGTGTACATGGGGCTCGTGCCGATGTCGCCATAGACGACGCCGAGCGTTACGAGCAGCATGCCAGCGGAGAGGGGAATGGCTCCGTGCCCGCCTTGCCCGCGCTGGTCTTGGAGGTTTGCCTCCAGTTTGTTGTGTGCCACGAGGACTCCCTTAGACATCCGGTTATCTGTCTAGGACAAAAAACTTTATGCCGTCTTTATACATACAAGAGCAGTTTGGCACATCGGGTTATTTTAGACAATAATCCTCAGCTGGGGATTATTTATCTACGCAGGTAGCATTTCAAAGCAGGGGCTTTTAAACACGTGCTATCTGGGCGATGCCAGCCTTGGCGTTTGCGCGTTTGCCGGCGAGTTCGCAAAAAATCGCGCCGCCGATGATAAGCGCGGCGCCCATCAGGCGGACCGGTGTTATGGCTTCACCCAAAAGGGCGGCTGAGAACACGACCGCCGAAAGCGGCTCGAGGTAGCCGACGACGGCGACGGTCTGAACGGGCAGCTTGGCGACGGCGCTAAAGTAGAGCAGGCAACCAATGCCGGTGTTGACGACGCCGAGCATAGCGACGGCGCGCCAATCAATGCTGGCGGCGACGCCGGCGGACAGGAACGAGGGAGCGCCCTGCGTGATGAGCGTGAGGGCCAGTGCGGTCACAAAGGCGGCGCTCACTTGGAGTGCGGAGTTCTCGAGGCCCTCGATGTGAGGCGCACCCTTGCTGGCGATGACCATCAATGCATAGCAGAAGGCCGAGGCGATTCCACAGACGATGCCCGCAATGGGCATATTGCCGCCTAGACCTTGCGCTGCAATGAGAAAAGCACCGCAGGCGACGGCGATAAAGCCGGCGATTTTGCTGCCGGTCAGCTTTTCGCCAAAAATGAGTGGGGAGAGGGCCATAACGATGATGGGGCCGCAGTAGTACAGCAGCGAGGATACGCCGACGCCGATCGTCTGGTAGGCGCGGAACAGAAAAATCCAGCTGGCGCCCAGCGCGGCGCCCGAGACGATGAGCGCTGCGGCCTCGCGGGGGCGAGACGGAGCCTGCAGGTTATGGCGCTTGGTTATGAAGAGGACGGCGGCAAGGGTGAGAGCGCCCAAAAACGTGCGCAACAGTACGATATCGGAGCTCGGCAGCGCGATGGCAGCGGCGATGATGCCGTTGGAGCCAAACAATAGCAATGCTGCTAAGTACGTAAACAATCCGTTGTTCATGTGCTGACATCCCCTCTATATCCGAGCATGTTCACTATGGGTGAACTGGCTTTAGAAGAAAAGCGAATATAATGCATGGATAACATGACAAAAACTCATGTAAAGGTGGAGGGGTGCCGTGGAAACGAATATTCAAAAGATGCAGGTGCTGCTCGAGACGGTGCGGGCCGGCAGTTTTACGCGCGCCGCCGAGCGGCTGAGCTATTCGCAGTCGGGCGTGAGCCGCATGGTGGGCGACCTTGAGACCGATTGGGGTTTTAAGGTGCTCGACCGCAGCCGCGAGGGTGTGGTGCTTTCTGCCGATGGGCGGCAGATCATGCCGGCGGTTGAGGCGCTCTGCGAGGAGTTTGGCCGCCTGCAGCGACGCGTGGACGAGATGCGTGGGCTCATGCGCGGCAAGATCTGCATTGGTACGTTTTCGAGTGTGGCGACCCATGTACTGCCGCCGGTGATTGCGCGCTTTCGCGCCGATCATCCGGATGTCGATTACGAGCTGCTGATGGGTGATTACTCCGAGATTGAGCAATGGGTGGCGGAAGGCCGCTGCGACCTGGGCTTTATTCCGCGCGAGCCACGTGGCGCCGGCATGGCGTCGCGACCGTTGGTGCAAGACGAGTTGATGGCCGTGGTGCCAGCGGACTCCTCGCTTGCCACGGCGGAGGTCGTTTCTCTTGCCGATTTAGCCAACGAGCAGTTTATTCTGCTGGAACGGGGTACCGATGATGAGATTACGCCGCTATTCCGTCGTGCGGGGCTCACGGTGCGCTCCAAGCTGTCGACCTGGGATGACTATGCGATTATGGCCATGGTGGAGGATGGCCTGGGCGTGAGCGTTCTTCCTGCGCTCATCTTGCGCCGCTGTCAGTTCGATGTTGCCGTGCGTTCGCTCGAGGGACATCCCCATCGGCAGATCAACGCCATATATCGAACGGCCGATGTTTCGCTTGCCGCCGCCCGTTTCCTCGAATACCTCTAAACGTGTACACACCATTGTTCGCTTTGGGCAAATCTCGGAGTCCGATACATTTTCTTATGAAATTGAACTTTCGAATGAGGTACGGCGCTATACTGCTTGCTAAATTGAACCCTGGTTCAATTCGTGTTCTATAAATTGAACTTTGCCAGCAAGGAGGTTCTAGTGGCCCAAGAGACGTTTAGCGATCGCCTGCGACAGGCTATGTCCGATCGCGACGTTCGCCAGTCGGACGTGATCCGCGCATCGGAGATGCTCGGCAAAAAACTCGGCAAGAGTCAGATGAGCCAATATGTGAGCGGCAAGACGATCCCGCGGCGCGATGTGGCTGAGCTGCTCGCCCGTATTTTGGAGGTCGATGTTACCTGGCTGCTTGCCGGCGACGCCGATCAAGGCGAGGCATCATCACCCCGCAACGATTCCAAGCCCGAACCCCATCCCTCAGCTCAAATTGCAAGGAGCACCACCATGCGCACTTTTTCTAAATCCACCAAGCTCGATAACGTCCTGTATGACGTTCGCGGCCCCGTCGTCGACGAGGCCGCCCGTATGGAGGACGAGGGCGAGCGCATCCTCAAGCTCAATATCGGTAACCCGGCGCCCTTCGGTTTCCGCACGCCCGATGAGGTCATCAAGGACATGCGCCAGCAGCTGCCCGACTGCGAAGGCTATTCCAACTCGCGCGGCCTGTTCTCCGCGCGCAAGGCGATCATGCAGTATTCGCAGATCAAGGGCCTGCCCAACGTTCAGATGGAGCATATCTACACGGGCAACGGCGTGTCCGAGCTCATTCAGCTTTCGATGAACGCGTTGCTCGACAATGGAGACGAAATCCTGATTCCCAGCCCTGACTATCCGCTCTGGACGGCGTGCGCAACCCTTGCCGGCGGTCATCCCGTACATTATTTGTGTGATGAGCAGGCGGATTGGTATCCCGACCTGGAGGATATGGAGTCCAAGATCACGAGCGCGACCAAAGCCCTCGTCATCATCAACCCTAACAACCCCACGGGTTCCGTCTATCCGCGCGAGGTGCTCGAGGGCATCGTCGAGGTTGCACGCAGGCATCAGCTGATGATCTTTGCCGATGAGATCTACGACCGCCTGTGCATGGACGGCTACGAGCACGTCTCGATTGCCTCGCTCGCCCCCGACCTGCCCTGCGTTACCTTTAGTGGCCTTTCCAAGTCGCACATGATTGCGGGCTATCGTATTGGCTGGATGGTGCTTTCGGGCAACCAGCGCTGCATGAGCGACTTCATCATGGGTATCAACATGCTCTCCAACATGCGCCTGTGCTCCAACGTGCCGGCTCAGTCGATCGTTCAGACGGCACTCGGTGGTCATCAGTCCGTTAACGACTACATCCGTCCCGGCGGCCGTGTCTACGAGCAGCGCAACTTTGTGTATGAGGCGCTCAACAAGATTGACGGCATCTCGGTGGTTAAGCCGCGCGCGGCGTTCTACATCTTCCCCAAGATGGATGTGAAAAAGTTCAACATCACCGATGACGAGCAGTTCGCCCTTGACCTGCTGCACGAGAAGAAGATCCTGATCACGCGCGGCGGCGGCTTCAACTGGGCTGAGCCCGACCACTTCCGTATCGTGTACCTGCCGCGCATGGAAGTACTCAAAGAGTCCCTCGAAGACCTCGCCGACTTCTTTGACCATTACCGCCAGGCGTAACGGCAAAGGTAGCCTGTAATGAAACGGTCGGCCCGCAACGGATGCGGGCCGACCGTTTTCTGTCTAAGCCCGTGCTGTTAGCGCTTGTCTCGTTGAGCGGGCGAGGTTCGCGCGTGAGCGGCTAGTTCTATTCCAAAATGGAATACAATGGGCTTAAGCTGGAATTGATGTCCGGGTACCTGCTTTTCTAGAATGTTTTCAACAAGATGAAAGGCGGTTCCAACCAATGATTATCGATGCAAATTCCTACTGGTTCGACGAGCGCATCTTTCATGACGAGACGCTCTGCGAACAGTTTTTGGCCGAGGTACCCCGCGCCTATGACACCGAAGGCTATCTGACCATGAATTCCGCCGGCAAACGACAGATCGTGATCGAGATGCCCGCCGGTTCTCCGGGTCTTAACTACATTGAGGGCGACTACACCCTCGAGAAGCGCTTGGCCGATATGGATGAGGCGGGGGTCGACAAGGCGATCCTCAAGCTCCCCGGCTGCCACGAGTGGATGTCGCTCGAGATGTGCCGGCGTTTCAACGACGGTATGGCTGCTGACGCGAAGGCGTCAAATGGCCGTCTGATTCCGCTTGTCACCGTGCCGCCCTTTGGCACCAAAGCGAATTTGGAGGAGCTCGACCGCAGGCTCGACGATGGTTTTGCGGGTGTGCAGCTCTGCGCTCACTACGGCAAGCGCTATCTCGACGATCAGGTCTTCTCGAGCTTTTTCGAGCACCTGAACGAACGCCATGTCACCGTTTACGTGCACCATGTTCCCGTGCCGGTCGAGAACGAGTCGCTTCTCGCGTACGACAACCTTCGCCGCTCTTATGGCCGCTGCGTCGACCAAACTACGGCGATCGGCCGAGAGATCTTTGGTGATTTCTTTGAGCGCTACCCCAATATCAAGATGGTCCACTCCATGCTCGGCGGCGCATACTTTGCGTTCAAGGAGATGCTGTTGCCTCATGGTCCCAAGCGCCCTGATGCTTCTGGCCGTTTTCAGGTCGATACCGAGACCGTTTCCAGGCGCCTCGAGAACAACATCTATTTCGACATGTCCCATGCTCAGCCTTGGGGCAAGACGCTCCTCGCCTGCGCGGTTGACGTGCTGGGTGCAGACCATATTGTTTTTGGCACGAGCTATCCCGTTAAACGCGAGTGGCTCACCGAGGGTGTCGCCTGCGTTCGCGCTGCAAATCTGAGCGATACAGACAGCGACCTTGTGCTTGGCGGTACGGCGCAGCAACTGTACGGTGTCGAGTGAGCGGCAATCAGAGGGGAGTATCTGCCATGGACGAAGGAGAGATGAGGGCTGGGGCCGCTCGTGTGGCCATCGATCTTGGTGACGTGTTGCCGTTCGACGGTTTCGACGAACTCCGTCATGAGGTCTTCGCCCGTGCCCTTATCATCGAGGGGACGGGGCGACGCGCCTGCGTCCTTTCGCTTGAGGTCACCTCGATCGCTCCGGCTCTACTCGCCGATCTGCGTGAGGTTGTTGAGGATGCCGCCAATTGCAGCGGTGCTTATTCTTGGGTGGTTCCTACCCACACGTTTTCCATGCCTCACGTCCGCACTCCCGGGCATCTTGCCGACGATGCTACCCGCAATCGCAACGAGCGCTATCGCGCAGCGCTCGTCGCTGCCGCCCGCACGGCTGTCGAGCGCGCTGTTGCGGGCATTCGCTCTGCCACGCTCGCCACTGTGGAGGGCGAATGCCCCGTGAACGTTAATCGCGACATTGAGACGCCTGCCGGCTGGTGGTTGGGCTCGAATCCCGGGGGGTTTGCCGACCACACGATGCCCGTACTCGCCATAAGGGATGCCGGGGGCGAGTATGTTGCCGTGCTCGCGACGGCGGACGTTCAGTCCTCCGTGCTCGACGGGTCGCGCGACTCCGAGGGGAGGCGCATGGCGAGCGGAGACCTCTTTGGTTTTGCCGCCATGTCACTCGAGCGCGAACTGGGCGGCGTTGCCCTGTTGCTGCCAGGCGCCGCGGGCGACCAAGGTCCGGCGGAGCGCGCCATGAACGTCATGTTCGATGCGGCCGGCGTTAAGCAGACGGTCGATGCCCATGAGGACGGATACCGCATGCTGCACCAGCAGGGGCAGGCCTTGGGCGATGCTTTAGTCGAGGCCGCTCGCATGGCGCGTGAGGATGACGCTACCGGCATCGATGCCCGCACGGTCGACGTTCTCCTGCCCGCTCAGACACGCGCCGATTTTCACTCTTTGGCTCCGCACCGAACGTATGAGTTTCATGCCGCTGGCGAGCAGCGCACGAGGGTCTATCTGCTCCGGCTGGGAAACGTCGAGCTTGTCGGCGTACAACCCGAGGTCTCGAGTGCATTCGGCGCCACTGTGCGCGCCGCCCAGTCCGGCTCTGTGTTCTTTGCCACGCTCGTCAACGGCGGACAGAAGTACCTACCGGCTCCCGACGCGTACGAAAAGATCACCTATGAGGCTATGAACTCCGGTTTTGCCGCCGGATCCCATGAGCGCCTCGTCGAAATCATCATTGCCGCCTTGAATGCGGCGTGACACAGAAGGAGAACGTGCATGAACATTGGACACGCGCGCCGCAAAATTACCCCACAGGGCGACATCTACCTGATTGGCTACCGCAATCTTCCCAACCGTCTTGAACCTGCGACAGGCGTCCATGACGACGTCTTCGCCAACGCCATCCTCTTCCAGCAAGGCGAACGTGAAGTGTTTCTCTTTAATGCCGATGTCCTCGAGTTCGAGGAAAGCATGGCCGAGGAAGTCAAGACAATGCTCGCTGAGCGCTACGGCATTGACCGTGATTGCGTTCTGCTCTCGGCGACGCACGACCATACTTCAATCGTCGCTTACCACCGCAGCTGGTGGACGGGAAAATTCGACGAGAACTACTACCGCTGGTTCCTCGATACCATTTGCCAATGCTTTGAGGAGTGCCGCGCCAACGCACAGCCCGCGATTTGTCGCTTGGGCAAGCAGGTCATCACCGGTTTCTACGACAACCGCATCATCCCAGGTGAACTCGCCGACAATGAGGTCATTGTCGTATCGTTCTTCGATACCGAAGGCAAGCCATTTGCGGGCTTTGTGAACTGGGCGGTGCATTCCGCCTGCGTCGGACCCGACTGCACGGAGCTCACGAGCGAACTCGCCGGTCTTACCGGCAAAAAGCTCGCTCAGAGTCTTGGTTACTATCCGGCCATGGTCGTCGGTGCTGCTGGCGACTGTAGCGACCGCAATTTTCGCCAGGGACGCGGCATTCCCGAGGTCGAGCGTGTTTCGACCGGTCTTGCCGAGGCGATTTCCCAGATCAAGCTTGATCGCGAGGTCATTCTCGATCGCATTGAGCCTCAGACGTTCTATCACACCGTTGCCCATGACGACTTTTCACTCACGCTTAAGTGTGCTGTTATCAGCTTGGGCGGTATGCACCTCTTTGTGTTTCCGAGCGAGCTCGGCAGCGACCTGGGTATTCGCATGAAGCGCGAATGCCCGGTCGAGGGAATAGTTTGCGGTTACACCAACGGCTATTTCGAGTATTTCCTTCCGGCACGCGAGTACGGCCTCTCCTTTGAGACCGAGCGTACTCAGATTCCCCAGGGCGAACCGGAACGTCTGTGTGACAAGTTCTGCCAGACGACGAGACTTCTCGGCGCAGCAGATTCGCGTCTGTAGACCTGATTGCGTGACATGGGCCAATGAGGCTCGCTGCCATGTGATCGGCATCTTCCATCTTCTCTGCCGTTTCGCATCCCGGGCGTACGTGCGTCCGCGGATTTCAAAGGGGGAAGCGGGTTCCTTGCCCTCCCACGTCGACTACGGAGGCATGAAATCGATGCTATACCCCGCTCAGAAAAAGGAGAATTCCATGAAATACCAGAAGCTTTGCGATGAAATCATCACAAAGGTCGGTGGTCGAGACAATGTGTTGGACGTGAGCCACTGCATTACGCGTCTCCGCTTCCACCTCAAGGATGAATCGCTCGCCCAGACCAATGAGCTTAAGGCGACGAAGGGCGTCGTTGACGTCATCCAGGCCGGCGGACAGTATCAGGTCGTGATTGGTGCCACTGTCGAGGCCGTCTACAACGACCTTGTTCAGATTGGCGGGTTCGACTCCAAACCCGCACTCGATATCGATGAGGGCGACGACGTCAAGAAGGGCGATCCATTCTCGCGTCTGCTGGCCATCATCTCCGAGATTCTGCAACCGGTTCTTGGCGTGCTTATGGCCGGTGGCTTTATCAAGTCGATGCTGGCGCTCTGCACGGTTGCCGGTTGGCTTGCCAAGGACAGCAATACGTATGTGACGCTCTCGGCAATCGGAGATTCGGTCTTCTATTACTTTCCGCTAATCATTGGCTGGACGTCGGCCAAGAAGTTCGGACTTAAGCCCGTTATGGGAATGGCGCTCGGCGGTATCCTCGTCTACCCGACGCTCGTTGCCCTTATGGGCGGAGATCCGCTCTACACGCTCGGCGCCGGTACGGTCTTCGAGTCCAATGTCTACGGTGATATTTTCGGCATCCCGCTGATCATGCAGAATTACTCATCGACGATTCTGCCTGCGATCTTTATCGTCTGGATTGCCTCCAAGGTGCACAAGGCCCTTTCTAACGCGCTGCCCGCGCTTGTGAGCTCGTTCTTCTCCAACATCCTGACGCTCCTCATTTGCGGCATCCTTGGCCTGCTTGTGGTCGGTCCAGTCATGACGGTCCTCTCCAACATCGTTGCCCAGATCATTCTGATGCTCATCAACTTCCAACCCGCCATCGCCGGCTTCGTCATCGGCACGTTCTGGAGCCTGCTCGTCATGTTCGGCCTGCACTGGGGTATCATCCCGCTGTGGTTCCTCGATGTCGCAACCTACGGCTATGACCTCATTAACCCGCTCGTGTATGCAGGCGGTTGTGCCATCGCCGGCGCTGTGCTTGGCATGATCATCCGAACCAAGGACTCCGAGGAAAATGCTGCCGTCAACATTCCCGCCCTTGTCTCTTCGATTTTCGGTGTCAACGAGCCTGCGCTTTACGCCATCTTGCTGCCGCGTAAGCGCCTTATGTGGGCAACCTTTATTTCCGCTGGTGTAGGCGGCGCCATTGCCGGCCTCATGGGTGCCAAGCTCTATGCCTTCGGCGCCTCCGGCCCGCTCGGTTTCCCGAGCTTTATTAACCCTGCCGGCATCGACACGGGCTTTATCGGCCTTGTCATCTCCGGCGTGGTCGCTTTCGTTCTGGCTCTTGTCGCCGCTATGGTGATCGGTACCAGGAAGGACAAGGGCGGTAAGGCACTCAGCATCTCGGTGGACTAGTCTTTTTGCGCACTTTGATTAAATATGCCTCGGACGGCGACGTGCCGCCCGAGGCATATTTGTGTTTTGTGCCGTTGTCAGCGTGTTTGCGGTCACAAGTCTGCGGTTGTGGAGCAGCGGGGATTATGACGGTCGTGCCGCGATGGAAGACGCACGGTCGCCCTGCAGGAGCTGACGGTAGGGGAGGAAGCCAATGAACGAGACGACAGCCTGCGAGTGCGCGGCGTTTCGCTTGAGGTAGAGCCTGACCTCGGAGGTCGTCGCGGGCTCGAGCGGCACCAGGGCTACCTTTCCGCTGGCGAGCGATTCCGCCGGCTTGCGCATGAGGAATGAGACACCGGCGCCGCGTGCGACAAGAGAGATGATGTTCTCGGCTCGTTTGCCGGTGAACGTAACACGTGGGCCAAATCCAGCTTCGCGACAAAGGGAAAGGACGAGCTCGCTTACGAACGAGCCTTGGGGAAGCATGAGGAAATTCTCGTCGATAAGGTCGTCTATCTCGACGGTGTCACGTTCGGCGAGTGGATGGTCGAGCGGAAGGACGGCCACGAGCCGGTCGGTCGTAAAGGGAATCTTTTTGAACTCCGGCTCGATGGCGCCGCTGTCACGGATGAAGGCCAGGTCAATGTCCTCGTGTAGGAGCATGCGCTTGAGTGTGTCGCCCTCGCCTTCGATGAGCTCGACAGAATATGAGGGGTTCGCCTGCTGAAAATCGATGACGGCGTCCGTGATCCCATAAGGGGCCATAATGGGGATAGAACCTACGGTGAGGTGCTCGAGCGGCTCACCTGCGCCTATTTGAATGGCGGCAAGATAGCGGTGCTGAAGCGTCGCAATTTTTTGCGCATAGGGGAGGAGCGCCTCACCTTGCGCGGTGAGTGTTACGTGGCGCTGGCTTCGATCGATGAGCTTGCAGCCGAGTTCGTGCTCCATTGCCATGATGTGCTTGGAGAGGGTTGATTGCGACATGAAAAGCAGTTCCGCCGCATCAAGAAACGTGCGTGACTGCGCTAAGATGGCGAATTCGCCAAAGCGGCTGATATCCATAGGGAGGCCTCCGGTACCCTCATTTTGGCAGGTGGCCTAAACCACGACGCCATTGCAGTGGTCGATTTCGTGCTGGATGATCTCGGCGGTGTAGCCCGAGAAGTTTTTGATGCGGTGGACGAAGTTCTCGTCCAAATACTCAACCTTTATGCGGCGATAGCGGGTACAGGGACGCTCGCCGATCAGCGAGAGACATCCTTCGCTCGTCTGATAGGCATTGACCTGCTCAAGAATTTGAGGGTTGTACATCAGGAGTGTCCTGTTGCCGTCCTTTACGCAGATGATGCGTTTGCGCACGCCGATCATGTTGGCGGCGAGGCCCACGCACTCGCGCTCATGCTCGTGGAGTGTATCTAGGAGATCCTGCCCGGTCGCGGCATCGTCGGGTCCCGCGTCTTCGGAAGGCAGACGCAAAAAGAACTCGGATTTCATGATGGGCTTAATCATGGCGGGCTCCTCATGTCTTATGCTTTCGTGGACTTTTAATAATAGCGCGGAAGGAAAGCTGTGCGTCCGCGTTACAATCTTTCGATGTTGGACCATGTTGCCAGATTCGTCGTGTACGGCGTCTGGCGTAAGTCTAGGGCTCATTTTTCGCCCTGGACCGTTCCTCTGGGGCGATGCGACTGTCGTTCCAAGAGGAAGGAAATGCATGGGGAGCAAATCTCAGCAACAAGTTCAAGTAGCGCCATCGGCCACTTCGGCGTTTCTCGCCGTAATGTATATCGCGGCCTTTGTTGCCGCGTTTAACGAGAACATCATTAACGTGGCGTTGCACGACATCATGGCGGCCTTTTCGGTGAGTGCCACCACGGCGCAGTGGCTTGTTTCGGGCTACATGATCGTGACGTCGATCTTTACGGCCATCATGGCCTTTCTTTCCGGTCGTTTCTCGACGCGCAGGCTGCTGTTTTTCGCATGCGGATGCATGGTCGCCGGAGAAGTCCTGTGCCTGGTCGCCCCAACGTTTACCGTCTTGCTGCCAAGTCGCATTTTGCAGGCTGCGGGATCGGGCATCTTGTTTCCGCTCATGATGAATGTGGTGCTATCTTGCGCTCCGCGCGAGAAGCTCGGTCTGTATCTGAGTCTGGGCGGTGCCTGCATTACGCTGGGGCCGGCGTTTGGACCTGTGATCAGTGGTCTTATGTGCACGTTGTTTGGCTGGAGGGCGGTGTTCGTAGTGCCGCTGGTGGGCGGTGTCGTGGTCGCCGCGGCGGCAGCAAAGCTCGTTCGAAATGTTGGAGAGCGCTCGAACACTAAGCTTGATATTCTGTCGGTTGCTTTGCTTGCGGCCGGCATCACGGCGTTTGTATATTCCGTTGGCGAGTTCTCGACCAATGTGATGGCCGGTATCGTGACGCTTCTCGCCGCCGTTGTGCTGCTCGGCCTCTTTACGGCCCGTCAGCTCAAGCTCGGACATCCGGTGCTCAACGTGCGCCCCATGGCAAGCGTTCGTTTTTGGCCTGCGTGCCTGCTTGTGGTGGTGTCGATGATGACGACGTTCTCGATGAGCGTTTTGCTGCCGCTCTATTTTGAGGGCGCATACGGCATGACGGCTCTTGTTGCTGGCTTGCTCATTTTGCCGGCGATTGCCTGCAACGCTGTGACCTCGATTGTGGGCGGACGCGTGATGGATGCCCGTGGCGCGTGGCCGCTGCTGCCGGTCGGCTTTGCCCTGATTGCTGTGGGACAGGCTGCAATTTCGATGACCGCGGCAAGCATGAACATTGGTATTGTCGTGGCGCTGACTGTTGTGGTGTATGCCGGTGTCGGTTTGGTGCTGAGCCCCTCGCAGACGGCCGGCCTGGAGACGTTGCCCGCCGCTGAGCATCCTCACGGAACGGCATTGCTCAACACGTGGAACATGATTGCCGCGTCGTTTGGCCCGTCCCTGTTTATCGGCCTGCTCTCGAGTTCTGCGGCGGTTGCCGGCGCCGCTGGCGTTGCGGCGGACGTTGCCCAGGCGATCGGATTTGCGGCTGCCGTGCGCGTAGCGGCCGTGATTGCCGTGGCCGGGTTCGCGGTGTCGCTGGTGTACGCCCGCCGCGAGTCGCACATGTCGCATTAATGTGTGCACATAGATTCTGCAGCTAGATTGGATGGCGACACCATAAACTAATGGACGTTTTGCCGAGAGGCATGAATGTTTAAAGCGCAAAGAGTGCGCGACGGGCCCCGCGAATGGGGCGATGATGCCCGAGAGGGCCAAGAAGGAGTCTCATGTCTGAGAACGAAGAGATCATGAACGAGACCGAGAACGAGACCATGGCTGCCGAGGTCGAGGCAGTCGAGACCGTGGAGACCGAAGCTGCCGAGGTTGAGGCTGCTGACGAGGTTTCCGCCGAGGAGGAGGCCGAGGTTGTCGAGGCCGCCGCTGATTACGATGACGAAGAGCTGATGGACAAGATGCAGAAGGCCGCCCGCCTGCTGCGCAGCCGTCGCTTTGCTATTTCCAAGGAGGAGGAGGCCAAGGCTGAGCGCATGGCGAACATCGAGCGCGCCATCAAGCTTCTTGACCTCAAGCCCAAGATGGAGCAGAAGGAGATGTCCGACCTGCTGGGCATGCGCCTTCGTGAGCTCGATGGCCTGATGGCCGAGGCCGAGGCTGCCGATCTGGTCGGCCGCATCGACGACGCCGAGGGCGATATGCGCAAGATCGTCGTCTTCGCTGCCGAGGATGCCGCTGAGGGCCTGGTCGAGCTTGCCAACAAGAAGGAGAAGCTCCTGCCTGAGCTTTCTTACGAGGAGGCCACCGAGCTGATGGCCGCTCTCGATAAGGTTATCGCTCCGCTCGTCGCCATGGGCCTGGACGAGGACCGCGGTCCTCGCGGCGGCCGTGACGAGCGCGGTGGCCGTGGCGGCGACCGTGGCGGTCGCGGC
>UQNB01000035.1 GCA_900542235.1 uncultured Collinsella sp. | reverse complement strand
GAGCGGCGTGGTCGTTGCGTCGCCAACCCGCGCTGCCCCCCCGCCGTAACGCGCAGGCAGCGACATAAACATGCAGAGCCCCGACTCCCTCGGAGAGCGCGACCCCTCGATCACATATGCAAGCAGCGCCTTTGCCTTCGCGAGACCCCTCACCTTGGGGGACTTCTCGATATACGCCGCGATGAGCTCCTTAGTCGTGAGCCTACCATCGCGCATGCCCGCATCCCTGCTTGTTACCCCACCGGGAGCAAGGTTATCCAGCCGATAGTCCGACGTCATGGCATAGCCGGCATAGATGGCAGCCGCCGCATCACCATCGTGCGCGGCCTGCAAAAACGCCAGCTCGGGAGAGCACACAAACACATCCAGGTCGCCCATCCAGTGCCCCAGCGAAATAAACGAACCCGCCGGGAGCTCGTTGGTGCACAGGTGCGTCTTAACGTGCTTGCTCCGCCGACGATCGGCGCGCGACGGCACCAGCAAATCCAGCGTTTCGATCCCCAGGTCATAGCGATCGATAACCTCCTGAGCTTCTTGGTCCAAGAGCGCGCAGGCGCCTGCAATCGACACGACCTCTGGTTCCGAATCCCCAAAGCGAGGGTTCGGCATATGCGCCAAAAGCGCCAGCGCGGCGTTATGTGAAACGATAAAGCACCTCATGGCGCGAAGATAGCACGCGCGTCGGCGGCCATTGGCGGTCCTGCTAAGTTTTCGTCAAACAACCGGCGGCTTTTTTCCGCGGTGCGCCCAAAGTGCTCATTCGTCGACGTCTAGCTGCAAATCCGTCAAGCTTTTGGCAAGGTTGTCGCTCAGCTGACCAAAAGCTGACCAAGCACTTGCCCATTTGCTTGACGGCACGCCCCCGCCAAAACACCCCGCGACTTCTTGGACGGTCGAAACATCCGTCCAGTGACTGCACGCCACACCGCAATCGTCTCGTTAAGACAGCAGACACCACCGGCCACCAGCTCAAACACCGCCGGCCCCAGTCGTGCGTATCAAGCACCCAGCGCTGGGGTATCCTTGGAGCGCATGCACCGCAAGCCACACAAAGGAGCCGCCATGCGTACCGAGCTCGATGTTCCCTTTTCGCATAAAGACGAGGCCAAGGCCCTAGGCGCCAAGTGGGACCGGGCCAAGAAGATCTGGTACGTGCCCGATGGCGTCAACCCCGAACCCTTTGCCGCGTGGCTGCCCGGCGTGGATCGCTCCGACCCCAGCGCGCCCTACATCTACCTGATGCTGGGCAAGCGTGAATGTTGGAAGTGCCACGAGCAGACGACGGTCGCGGCCTTTGGCATTCCATATCGTGTGGCCGAGAAATCGGGCAGCGAGGCTGCGCCCGGCGATGCGCCCGTCATGGACGACGCGGGCCACATCGTGGTCGACACCGCCCGCGCCAACGCCGTAGCCATCGTCCCCGCACTGGGCTGCGTGCCGGCCGAGATCCGCGACTACCTGCGCAAGCGTTGCGGCTACAAGCCCGTAACGTCGCGCACCACCAAGACCGTATCGCTCGCCAGCACCTGCACCGGCTGCGGCGCGCTGCAAGGCAACCATTACCTGTTCGAGGAGCCCATGTCGCCGTTTGCGCTCACGGCCATCAACAAGCTGCCCGCGCTGGAGTTCGTGCGCGTGGAAGTCGCCGGCGTCTATGGCATCCCCGCCAGCCAAGGCGACTTTGACCAGGCGCTCTTCACCTGGGCACGCGACCACCACACCCAGTTCCACAAGACCCTGTTCGAGGGAATCTACCTGTAGGGCAAAGCTCGAAAATCGAGTATGCGCAGGTAGTGAGGTATATCTAACGAGAAACCGAGAAGCCGACACTTAGCCGACAAACAATCGATAATCGATACTCCGACTGAATAAATATAGAAACAAAACCCCCTGCGCATCGGAGTCAGCGCAGGGGGTAGTGCTTGAATCAAAACTCAGCCGGATGGCATCAGCTCAAGCCAAGCAAGAATATCAACTCTAGAGAATTCCAACCGCAGAGCATGCAATCGAAAAGACGACTATCGAGACAAGGACGACCGCGGTATTTGGCTTCTTTCCCATTACCCAATAAATCGCAGCTGTTGCGATTGCCGGAAGCAGGCATGGCATAATCTGATCCAGTACGCCTTGAATGGCAAGGGCCTCATCGCCCGAACCGAAAGTCAGCGGAGTTGTAACGCTCACCATTGAGGCAACCATTGCTCCCACCGCCATCATTCCGACGACGCCAGTCAGTTTCGTCAGACGTTTCATGATATTTGTCTCAGACAGCTTAACGAGTAGCTTACTGCCCATCTCGTAACCTTTAATGGCGCAAATGTAGCGCACGGCTTGTGCAGGTATATTAAACAGCAAGAAAAATAGGACAGCGCCGAGCGGGTTCCCCTGCATTGCGATGGAGCAGCCAATTCCGGCAGTAACCGTACGCCAGGTTGTTAGAAACAACGAATCGCCAATGCCGGACAACGGGCCCATGAGCGATGTCTTCACGTTGCTGATGGCTTCTCCGCCAATTTCCCCGCCGTTCGCCTTCACTTCCTCCATTGCTGTCACAATTCCACAAACCAGCGTCGCCAGATAGGGAGTGATGTTAAAGAACTCAAGATGGCGCTTCAATGCATCCACGCGATCTTCTTTCGACGGATACAGCTTCTTGATAATTGGACCAAGCGTAAATGCATTCGCAAGGTACATTTGCCGCTCGTAATCCCAGGACCCCTCAAACGTCATTGAGCGTACAAACATTTTATTGAGATCAGACTTGGTGATTTTCGATCCGCCTTCTTTAGAACTCATCGTCGTCTCCTTCCACAGAAGCCGTAGCTGCGACAGCGGATTCGCGATCTTTAAATACCATCAACAGCACAATTCCGGCGGCGATGAGCGAAACACCCAAGATTGGCAAGCCCAGATACGCACTGAGAACAAATCCAAAAATCAAATAAGGCAACAACTTTCGGTCCATGATCGTCCTAAGCAGAATGACAAAGCCGAGGGCGGGCAAAATGCCTGCGGCAACCGTCAAGCCATGCTGAACAAATTCGGGAATAGCCGCAAGGACACCTTCCATAACCGGAGCACCCAGCGCATAAGCTGCGGTCACATACAGCGCTTGGGGAATAATGAACCCAAAGAGGCTAGAGATAAGATGGGTCCTGCACACCCCGTCAACGTCCCCTCGTTCGGCATATCCATCGGCGACGCGATTAATAAGAGGAATCAGAACGATGTAGCAAAAATTCCTGATTACCATTCCGAGCATTGAAATTGGGATCGCCAATGCAACGCCGGCGCCAGCATCTGAATGCGAAATGATCGCAAACGCTGTGCCCAAAATGCCACCGGAAATCACATCAGGAGGCGCAGCCGCTCCGATTCCCTGAGCACCCATAAGAGCCAGCTCAATAGTGGCGCCGATAATACAGCCACTTGCCAAATCACCGAATGCGAGACCCACAATTGTTCCCGTTATCAGGGGTCTATCAAGCATTGATTTACCAAGAAACCAATTCGAGTAGCTAAAGCATGAAATAAGAAAGATTAACAGAATGTCCATTGCATCTCCTCTCCTTAGCACAAATATCTGTCCGCGCAAAAGGCCTACAGAGCCTCCGCCAGTCGCAATGCCTTATCTCCTGGCAAACTCCGAATTACGATATCGACTCCCGCCTCAACAAGCGCAACAAGGCTCTTCTCTTCGTCCGGAGAAACGTAAACGCACCGACTGATTTGTCGGGTCCCCTCTCTCGGTATGACGTTTCCCAGATTAATTGCCTTAATATCTGGGCACCCTTGAGCGAGAAGGCAAGCATCTTTTACGGTTTTGACGACTATAAACAGACGGTATTTGTCCGTTATGCCGCTTTTGATCGCCGCAATCGAATCGTCAAGTCCTTTTATCACAAGCTTGCATCCAGATGGCTTTGCCAATTTCAGTATTGCGCGCTGAGCATCATCTGCAGCAACCTCGTCATTTGCAACAAGAATGCAATCAGCCCCTAATGCAGACAGCCAAGATACGGCAACCTGTCCATGGATAAGTCTCTCATCCACCCTCGTTGCGACGATAATAATTGTCACCCATCCCTAAAAGCGAGTCGATAAAACCAGGCGTTTAATACTCGACATGCCACATATAGCGGCGCGTCATCAGGTCATGCTTCCTAATATCCCCGAGTGCAGACAGGAGCCTACGCTGTGCCGCATCAAACACAAAGTGATTGAAGAATTCGCAGACGCTTGCCGGGAATTGATTGATATAGAGCTCCTTCGCATCCAGCACTGTGACGCGATCGGCATATTCATCAAGGAATTTCTTTGCACGCTCGTCGTTGGAACGATTTCGGCCATCGCTCATAAACAGAACGAAGGGAGTAGTTCGGTCCACAATCTCAAACGGCCCATGGAAGAACTCGCCGGTATTGATGAGGGGCGCATGGACCCATTGCATCTCCATCAAGCTGCAGATGGAGAAACCATAGCCGACACCCAGAGCGGGACCGCCAGCAAGCGGAACGATGATCTTGTCGTCCTTGTGCAGGCGGGCAAATTCTTGCGCGCGGGGCTCGATATAGCGCACAACCTCATTCACAACGTCCTGCAGCATATCAAATGCCGCATTAGCGTCATTCAGGTACTCATAGCCATCGAAAGCGGCAAGGATCTCAAAGGCGAGCTTGAGAATAGGGGCGGCGTTGCTCTCCATGTATTTAGTCTCGGGATTAAAGATCGTGTTGAAGGGGACGTGGTAATCAGCAATCTTGCTCATATCGGCATTGGGGTCATGGCAATAGGCAATCGTAACCGCCCCTGCATTTTTCGCGACCTCGGTCGCCACCATAGTCTCGGGGGTTCCCGAGAGCGAGCAGAACACGGCAATGGAGTTCTCATCCAGAGCCTTCGGGGTGGCATACACAAATTCGTTGCTCGTAATCAGCTGGGCATCGATGCCCTTGCCTTCGCGCTGAATCAGGTAGAAAGCCGGATACTGAGCAAGGAGGGACCCACCGCATGCAACAAAATAAACGTTCTTAGGATGGAAATCCTTGGCGAGCAGATCCTGGACGATGTTCTCTTCTTTCATGGCTACTCCTTTTGTATTAATACATGTCCTACTACATGTATTAATTACAGAATAATTACCGCCAAAATGGAGTCAAGAAAAAACTGCCGCTTTCCCGTGAACGGCAGTTTAGAGTCGTAAGCGGTAGGCGCTTTTATGCGTAAAACTGATAAAGTCCCGGATTGTCGGCAATGGCATGCTGATCGGCAACATGCAGCGGATGCCCTTCCGAATCTTTAACGAAGGATCTATTGAATAGCAGAGCCGAACCAAGGTCGACTTTGAGGAGCTCAGCGTCACGATCGTCCGCATAGACAATTCCTATACGACGAGTAAGCTCCCCTGGCATCACACCATGGTGCTGTAAAAGTTCGTATAAAGACCCTTCGAGATCGTGTTCAGCCAAGAATGCGAAGGAGGCTCGAAAGTAATTGGTTTCGGACAGCACCGGCCTACCATCAGAAAATCTAACGCGACAGAGCTTAAAAGCAGGCGAATTGTCTAAGCCCAGGAATAAAGCCACTTCCTTTGGGCAATCCGCTTCAAGAGAGGCGGATACAATCCGTGCAGACGGCTCCTTTCCCTGCAATCGGCAAAGATTGGAGAAGCTGACGGAAGAACGTGCATTTCCGTCAGAAGCAACAGGCGCATTTTCTTTATCCGCAACGAATGTGCCTCGCCCATGCTCTTTTACCATCAAGCCTTCATTTACAAGATTCGACAATGCGTGTCGCAGCGTCACGCGGCTGACGCCAAGCTGCTTGCACAATATCTGTTCTCCCGGGACTTGCTCACCAGGCCCCCAAGCACCCGATTCAATATTCGCCCTTAAACGTTCTTCAACCTGAAGATATAGCGGCTTTTCCTCCATTATTACCTCCTGACAGCCTGATACTTGTAATAATACATGTATTGACTTTCCGTCAGCTTCATATGCGTTGCCATTTTCTAATTACTTGGAGAAAACCCTTTATAGAAATAAGGAAGTGCGAAGCATGGTATGCCGAGTGCGATGCCCACATGCTCCCCATCGGAGCGCTGTGGGCGTAGGGCGGGCAATTCGAAAATACCGAAGGCCCGCCTATCAGCACTTTTGAAGTTTTAAGTTCGAAGGGCTTGGCTGCCGAGCAACTGTCTCGAGGGCTTACAGCCCCAGGATGTGCTCCAGATAGCCTTTGTTGAACCAGAACGATTGCCTGGTCATCCAGCGTCCGTCAGGCAACTCGTAGGCGTTCCTCGCAATATCGCCGATTTCGGTTCCGTCGGCGAATCTGTACGCAGCTTTTGACGTATGCGGGCGAACGTGAACAATTGGGTTGTCCGCCATACCGGGCAGATTGTTGGTCACCTTGAGCTTTCCGCTTGCATCCCGATACGGATTGAGCTCAACGCCCTCGCGAATGACCTTTCGCGTCTCATCCCAGCAAGCCTTTGCGGGACCCTCGATTTCGTTTGCCGGCATTGCCCAGAATAAGCAGCGGTCAAGACGCCACTCCCCCTCGTGGTCCTCACGGAACACGACAAAGAAGAAACGGTTGGTCTCAAGACGCGCACGGAAGGAAGACGTTTCCCAATCCTCATTGATTAGCTGCTTAAACTCAAACGGAGGGAAAGACATTGCCTGCTCGATGTGCCCCCTCTTATTAACGCGACAAGCACGGACGTTAATCCCGGCCTTAACGAACTCCTCAGCAGAATTACTTTTAATGCCGAGCATGCGATAAACGAGCGTTGTCCATTGCGCCTTGTTTCCTGTGTATTCCAGACCGTACTGCTCCGCAATCTGGCGATCGGTTTCGCCATAGTGGCGCTCGATAAGCGCAGTAACGTAGCTTTCGAAATCAATGGACTCGTCGTCGCCTTGAACGATGCTCTCGCCGATACGCGGGGCACCGAGAACATAGGTGTGAAGCACGTAGTCCATGTACGAACGTTTGAGAGAAAAGGCGCGACGCTTCGCGCGACGGCGTTCGATCTCGCCCGTATCGGTATTGAAGTACTCGTAGTACTGGTCGACCCACATTGTCGCTTCGGTTGCGCCCTTTGTGCAGGCGCCCAAGTAGGTGGTCATACCCTCCGATAGCTCGTCCGCGCGACCATCCTGAATGTACGAAATAATCTTCTCGTAGTCGGCGCGAATAATCTTCATGTCCTCTTCGGGCAGACGAACCATGACTGCACGCTCAATGCGCTGGTCGTATTTGTCGATGGAGCGGTCACGGCCGTAGTAAATCAACAGGATATTGCTGAGCTTGGTCTTGAGATGCGAGCTGTCGTAGTCGAGCGAAACGGGACGGTCGTAGGGAATCATCGTCAAGACAAGACGTTCGCCGGCAGATTTTCGACCGTCTTTAAGTACGTCAAAACACGTTGCCTTAAGCTCGACGCCCGCCTCGGGAAAGTCCGGCCGATCATCGCTGTTGGCCTTGTAGCCAAAGTAACGCTCCTCGATCAGGGTTCCCATACCGCCCTTGTACTTCTTGGATCCAAAGTCCTTAGGCGCGCTCTCCCCCTCCGGCGCAATGCCAAGCTCAAGAATATCGCGAAACGTCATCCCGTCGAGATTGGCAGCATACCGCTCGATGCTAGAGGGGTCAGAAAAATCAGTATCGTCAAGCATGCGCTTGAAATCGAGGCGCTTCTTGGACATGGGATACCTCCGAACGTCGCAGTTAACCTCATGGTAGTTCAGGGCAGCATATTCCTCCATGAAATTGAGGTCTTGATCTTGTCCACTCGATCGGTTATTGTTGTGAGCACCATAAACGGACACAGCAGCGATTGGAGAAACGTGTCTGAGATTAACATTGCCGAGCTTTTTGCGGGCGTCGGCGGATTTCGTCTGGGTCTTGAAGGCTATGCCGACCCGCGTCATCCCGAGTTTTACATGAAACCCGCTGGCCCCTTCCATACCATTTGGGCAAATCAGTGGGAACCACCCGGAACCAAAGCTCGTCAGTTCGCGGCACGTTGCTATATGGACCGCTTTGGCGAAGATTCCGTTGTCAACGAAGACATCAATAAGGTCTTGGAGCAGGCTGAAGCCGGCGAAATTAAAATCCCCGACGTGCAAATGGTCGTCGGTGGCTTCCCTTGCCAGGACTACTCTGTTGCACGCCCGCTCAATCAGGCGCACGGCATCGAGGGCAAGAAGGGTGTCCTTTGGTGGGACATCTATCACTTCCTCGAGATGAAAAAACCTCGCTTCGGTCTCTTTGAGAACGTTGACCGCCTGCTCAAATCGCCCGCGTCTCAGCGCGGTCGCGACTTCGCCATCATCCTAAGCTGTCTTGCCGACCTCGACTACACGGTCGAATGGCGCGTGGTCAACTCTGCCGAATACGGTTTCCCCCAGCGTCGCAAGCGTATTTATATCTTCTGCGAAAAGGGCGCTGACAAGGTTGATCTCGTTGATCGCATGCACAACGGCGTCATGGCTAAAGCCTTCCCCGCCATCTATCCCGACGAGATGTCCGAGCTCGACGTTTTACCCGACCCCTACGAGAACTCAACTCGTTTTGGCGTCGGCCAAAAGACATCGCAGTTCAAGAACGCCGGTGTCATGCAGGGCTGCCATGTTCTGACCTGCAACTTTGCCGAGAACTATCACGGTGAGCGCAACGTGCTTGGCGACGTGCTTGTCGACGAGGCTGATGTCCCGGAGCAGTTCTACATCTCCGACGAAAAGCTTCCCGACTGGCGCTACCTTAAGGGCAGCAAGCGCGAAGAGCGCACTAACAAAAAGACAGGCTTTACGTACACGTATTCCGAGGGAGCCATGAGCTTCCCGGATGCCACCGACAAGCCGAGCCGCACCATCCTCACAGGAGAAGGCGGCACGGGAGCGAGCCGCTTCAAGCACGTCATCGAATGTCCCGATGGCCGTTTCCGCCGTCTTGTTCCCGACGAACTCGATCAGCTTCAGGGATTCCCGAAAGGCTGGACCGATACGGGCATGACTGACGGCCATCGAGCCTTCTGCATGGGCAACGCACTCGTCACCGGCGTGCCCCATCGCATTGGCGAAGCTATGGTCGAAGTGTACGGCCTCTAAGGTAAGCAATCTGGAGCCGGCAGTTCACGCTGCCGACTCCGTTTTTTCCACCCCACTCCCCTGTATACTGATGTAGCACGTGTTTCATCCGGGCTTGTTGGGCCGGATTGTTCATGGGAGGGTCTTATGGCTGCTTCGAAT
This sequence comes from uncultured Collinsella sp., assembly GCA_900542235.1. Lineage (GTDB taxonomy): Bacteria > Actinomycetota > Coriobacteriia > Coriobacteriales > Coriobacteriaceae > Collinsella. Next base: position 11,020 of record UQNB01000035.1, on the reverse strand, counting down.
CCGCCTAAGGGGAGCGTTTCTTCTTCGTCCATCAAGCCGGTTACGCGCAAGGCCGTGCGCTGCCAGCGCGAGGTCGCTTGGCTTATCACGCAGGCGGCGGGCAGGCTTGTGGCGACTACTCAGGACGTCAATGCGCCTACGCCGAGCTTTGTGTTAGCGGCGGCGCTGGATTTTGTGCGCCAATTGGAGCTTGCCGAACAGAATGCCAGCGGCCACCTCGACTACCAGAATGTTATGGCGCCCGACCTGCAAACGTTCTGCCACATGGCCAAGTTGCCCGCCGCGCCCAATGCGCTTTCGGACGCAGGCTACATGTTTACGCTTTCGGGCGCGGACCTTATCCGCGACATCTACGCATACTGCAGCGAGCTCGCCGAGCGCAGCGTCTTTGGCACGGCTGAAGTCAAACCGGGAACTGTCATCAAGCTGGTTCTTAGGCTGTTCTTGATGGACGGGTTCGGGGCCATGCCGGCGTAAGCCGAGTCTTTAGCGTCACCGTCGACTGAGTAACAACCGCTTTACCTTAGTGGGCGCCAATTGAGGGTCGATTATTGGGTCGCCTCGTCCACTAACGCATTTATTCCACGCTCTCCGACAGTCGATACTTGCGGTTGCGGCTCGTCGCCGGCGCCGTGGGCTCAAGCTCGCCTTGAGCAATGAGCGCGTTGACGCGCGACCTAACCTGGGAAATTGTAAGCCCCGTACGTTCTGCCAGCTCACGCGTCCCCAGCTCGCCGTAGTGTTTGAGTGCCGTCACAATTAAGCCCCCGCCATGATCGACCGGCTCGATCTTTGAACGGTAAAGTACTACCTTGAACCGATCGAACCCCGGGCAGAACAGAGGCTCGGCCAGACCATGCGCGCGCATGGCATCGATCATCATCGGGATGCCCGAGCCATTGCCCTCAGCCGGCGAACCTGCGCCATCCGGCAGCGGGACAATCGGCATGAGTTTCACGAGCGTCGCGTTACGGCATCGGGAGCTGCCGTCAAACAAGTTCTCGCGAGTCTTTCCCCCGTAAAGGCCGCCAGGATTCGTCACCTCGACACGATCGTCAAAGACGTCGACGGCAATCGATTGTCCACAGAACCGATCCCCGTATTCTCGATGGATTACGGCGTTGGCGATTGCCTCGCGCAGAACCTCCTCGGGAATCTCCAGCGAGTCGACACGCGAGACGCCTTGGACGGTCGAGATGCGGCGCAGGTTTTTGGCAACAGCTGCGACGGCATCCGAAATCATCTCGCCTAGGGTGCCCTCGCAGACTGTGCGGTCCATAAACCTTAGTGGCCCCGCAGCTCCCTTTTGAGTTCCCACGTGGACAGCCACATCAATGAAGAGCTTGGGATAGAACTGCTGAGGGTAAACGCCCGCGGCAAGGAGGCCGGCCTTGGTAACATTGCCCTGGAAGTCGAGGAAATTCAGACGCTCCATCTTTGTCTTCTTGTCCGCCGCACCGCGCATCGCTCGAGGCGTCAACGAATAGGCACGCTCTATCGTGCGGTCGACCAGCGACTCGTCGAGATCGCCCACACTCGTGCCGGGCACCGCATCGCGATCGCTAGGACTCGTCCGTTCATATGACGACAGCGCCAAAACCTCGGTCGACGAAAGCGGGACATCTTTGTCATCGATGCGTTTGTAGCTGCCACCTTGAGCGCCCCGCTCTATGACATAGCAAGGCTTGCTCGACGGGTCGAGCTCCTCAATCGTGATGACCAAAACCACGGTGCCCTGGAGCTCCACGCGCTCAATGGTGTATTTGGGCGGATTGGCCAGCTTTCCGCGACCGCCGGCATCGCCCATGCCCGCCACGAATTGGTTGAGCACTTTCTCGGTCTCAAAGTTTGCAACTGGAACAAAACCCGCGCGCTCACTCACTCCGAGCACGATGATGCCGCCGGCGGTGTTTGCGAAAGCGCTGACCGTTTCCCATACGTCGCGGGAAAGCGTCGTGGCGCTCTCCTTGACCTCGACGTTAAGATCGTCCGAGCCCATGCGTCTTAAAGACTCGAGCAGACCGGTCAGTTCGTTTTCGTTCATCTGCACGTCCTTTCGCTCGGTTCTGCGGAGAATGCTGCAGACGGATTTCCCTCGTCTCTCAGTTATCTCTCGTAATTATCTCTCATCTTTCTGTTATCTCTCGTATTAGGTATGAGTGTAAGATGAGAGATAAGATGTCTGCCATCTGTTTCATATAAACATGTTTTTGCTGGTAGAACAATCGGTATTGAGATAATACCATGATTGCTTGTCTCTTTGCTGCTCAGTTATCTCTCATATTTTTCTCTCATCTTCCTGTCATCTCTCATATTAGAGACGAATGAGAGACGAGAGATACGCGAGTGATGGACGAGCGAGGATTTTCGGACGGTCGGATATCGAGAGTGGATATTTGGACGGTTTTTGGGGCTTTTGCGGCAGATTCCGTCCAAATATCCACTCTCGTTCAATTTGCGTCCAAATATCCACTCTCGTCAGTCCGATTTTCCACGCCCGTTCGGTCGGCGTCCGAAAATCCACGCTCGTGTGTCCGAATTTCCACTCTCGTTCGACAGGCGACCAGGACGCATCGACTTCCCATCGGCATAACCGCCAGTTCGCCGCAGAGCCGCGGCCCCATATGGGTATACTCTCGAGGATTCGACTCGATTCGCCCCCGCTGGGGCGTCAAAGGAGACTGCATATGCCCACCACCTCAACCGACCCGCGCGCCGCTGCTGCCGCGCTGCTGGTGCCCGGCACCACCTGCCACGGCTTTGCCGTCGAGCGCTGCGAGACCGTGCCCGAGCTCGACTCGGACGCTTACGTGCTGCGCCACACCGCCTCGGGCGCTCGCCTGCTGTACCTGGCGTGCGACGACGAAAACAAGGCCTTTGCCATTGGCTTTAAGACGCCGCCGGCCGATTCCACCGGCGTGTTCCATATTCTTGAGCACTCGGTGCTGTGCGGATCGGCCAAGTTTCCCGTCAAGGAGCCGTTTGTCGACCTGATCAAGAGCTCCATGCAGACGTTCCTCAACGCCATGACCTACCCCGACAAGACCATCTACCCCGTTGCCACCACCAACGAGCAGGATCTGTACAACCTGATGGACGTGTACCTGGACGCGGTGTTCAACCCGGCCATCTATACCAAGCCCACCATTTTTGAGCAGGAGGGCTGGCACTACGAGCTGGACCTGCCGGAGAGCGTCGAGGGCGAGGGCGGCGGCAGCTCCGCGAGCCTGCGCGAGGGCAAGCTGCGCTATAACGGTGTGGTGTTCAACGAGATGAAGGGTGCGCTGTCCGACCCCATGAGCGTGCTGGACGACGCCGTCAACGCCGCGCTCTATCCCGACACCGCCTATGCGCACGAGAGTGGCGGCCACCCGCGCGCGATTCCCGCACTCACCTACGAGCAGTTCCTGGACACGCACGCGCGCCACTACAATCCTTCCAACTCCTACATCACACTCTACGGCGACCTGGACGTGGACCGCGCACTGGCCTTTTTGGACGAGCGTTATCTGTCGCAGCCGAATGCCGCGAGCCGCCGCATGGACGCTGCCGTCGCCGCCGGCGAGGACCCGTCCACGCTGGCGCCCAATCCGCTGGGCGTGCAGGCACCCGTGACCTGCGAGTACAAGCGCGTCGAGATGGCCACTACACCCGAGAACGCCCTGGTGGGCCTGGGCCTGGTGCTGGGCAGCGCGCTCGACCGCAAGCGCACGATCGCGGCGGATATCCTGTTTGAGGCACTGCTGGGCTCCAACGAAGCGCCGGTTAAGAAAGCCATTCTGGCCGCCGGCCTGGGCGGCAACGTGGTGAGCTACACCGCGGCCGAGAGTCTGCAGCCCTACGAGCTCATCATGCTGCAAAACGCGCAGCCCGGCGTGGCGCGCGAGCTGCGCCGCGTGTTCCAGGACGCCTGCCGCGACCTATGCGAGCATGGCGTTCCGCGCGAGCGCCTGGAAGCCATCATCAGCAGCAACGAATACGACCTGCGCCAGCGCGACTACGGTATCGCCGACGGCGTGGCCATTGCGTGCGACGCGCTGAGCACATGGCTCTACGATGACGACGCCGCGACGCTGGCGCTCAAGTACGGCCCGGTGTACGAGGAGCTGCGTAGCGAGCTGGACGGCAACTATTTTGAGGACCTGCTGCGCGAGCTGGTGCTGCAGAACGATCACATGGCACTGGTCGAGCTGGTGCCGCTGGACGCCACCGAGGGTTCGGAGGGTGCCGAGGCCGCCGAGCTGGCAGCCAAGCGCGATGCCATGACCGATGCCGAGCTGGCCGACGTGGTCGAGTGCACGGCCGCGCTGCGTACCGCGCAGGAGGCGGAAGACACGCCCGAGGCCAAGGCCACGCTGCCGCGCCTGCGCGTGTCCGACATTGGCGAGGCGCGCCCCGAGCCGCCGCTGATCGTGGACACGACCGCGCCCATCCCCTGCCTGCGCCACGGCATCCCCACCAACCGTCTGGCCTACGCCATGCAGTATTTCGACCTGAGCTGCGTCGCGTTTGAGGATCTGCCCTATGTGACACTGCTCTGCCGCCTGTTTAAGCAGCTGCCCACGCGCGAGCACTCGGCCGAGGAACTCGACAACTTGCTCGCTGGCAAGCTCGGCTTTTTGAGCTTTACGACCGAGGTCATGACCCAACCCGACGTGGATGGCGTGCGCCCCTACCTGCTGGTGAGCGCCGGCGCCCTGTCCGAGAAGATCGATGCGCTGGCGAGCCTGCCGCGCGAGGTGTGGTCGAGCACGCTTTTGCTCGATGCCGACGCCGACCGCGTTCGCGACGTGCTCACGCAGATTCGTATTGGGCTTGAGCAGGGCTTTATCAACAACGGTCACTCGGCGGCGCTGGGTCGCGCGATGAGCTACAGCTCGCCTTCGGCCGTGGTGCGCGAGCAACTTTCGGGCGTGGACTTCTACCTGTTCCTGCGTGATCTACTCGAGCACTTTGACGAGCGCCTGGACGGCCTGCGCGCCAAGCTTGCCGCGCTGGCAGACCGCATCTTTGTGGCCGATGGCTGCATGGCGAGCTTTACCGGCAGCGACGAGGACTTTGACGCATACTGGGATGCCGCGGGTAGCCTGGGGCTTGGCGCGGACGCGGGCGACGGTGCCCTTGCCGGCCGCGATGCGCTCGTGGTGCCGACGCCGTGTGACCGCCACGAGGCTTTTGTCATTCCCAGCGACATCTGCTTTGCCGCAAGCGCGTGCGACCCGCGCCGCCTGGGTATCGACGTGACGGGCGCCTGGGCGGTTGCCGCCAACGCGCTCTCCTACGACTACCTGTGGAACGAAATCCGCGTGAAGGGCGGTGCGTACGGCTGCGGATTCCGCGCGCCCGGCGAGCGCCAGGCGGCGTTCTACACCTACCGCGACCCGGCGATCGACCCATCGATTGAGCGCGTGGCGCGCGCAGGCGAATGGCTCGGCAACTTTGAGCCCGACGAGGCCGCCTTTGAGGGCTTTATCGTGAGCTGCGTGAGCGGCATGGACGCGCCGGTGAAGCCGTACGCGCTCACCAAGCGCCGCAACACGACCTACCTGGCCAGGCTCGATCCGCATGCACGCGAGGAGCGCCGCGCCCAGATGCTCGCCGCCACGCCCGGTGAGCTTCGCTCGCTCGGCGCCGACGTGACGCGCATCGCAGCCAAGTCGCCCACCTGCGTCTTTGGCGGCCGCGACGTCATCGCCAAGAGCAACGCCGGCTTTAACGTAGTCGACCTGATGGGCTAACCACAGCAAGCAAAACCACTACAAAGGGGACAGGCCCCTTTGTAGTGGTTCGAACACTTGTTCTATACGTACACATGTTCTATAGTATGGGTGATTGCATCGGATCTAAATTGCAACTAGAATATAGTTGCAGAATGTGAGGCGGGATGACTCGAGCCGATAAACTCATCGCCCAACTGTTTAGCTGCCCTTCGACGTATCGGTATGCCGATTTTTTAAAAGTCATGGCCTCATATGGCTTTGAAATGGACAGCAAAGGCAAGACATCCGGATCGCGCGTTCGCTTCTACAGGCCCTCAGATGGCAGGATGTTCGTGATGCACGTGCCTCATCCATCTGACGAATTGACAGCGGAGACAATTCGAAACATCGTTCGATTTCTGCAGGATGTCGGAGGCAGTCATGAGTAACGTTTTGGCATACAAGGGCTATTTCGCCCCAGTCGAGTTCGATGCCGAGCAGCATGTACTAACAGGTATGGTCGCCGGCATTAGGGATGCAATCGTATTTGAAGGCTCCACGGCTGAAGAAGTGGAGCAATGCTTCCACGACGCCGTCGACGATTACCTTGAGTTTTGTGCCGAAAAGGGCAAGGAACCAGAGCGGGCTTTTAAGGGCTCGTTCAATGTGAGAACAGGCTCCGAGCTTCACAAGCAGGCAGCACTGGCGGCGGCAAAAAAGGGCGAGTCACTCAATAAGTTTGTGACCGAAGCAATCGCCGCGGCGTTATAGCGTTAACGCATGGGCCAAAACCACCACAAAGGGGACAGGCACCTTTGTGGTGGTTTCGACATTTGCCCAGATAAAACCTGCCAAAATAAACCTGTCCCTTTTTGGTAGGTTTGGGAGAGGAAGCCGGGATGGACAAGGCTGAGTTGCGGCGGGCGGTGATTGCTCGGCGTGATGCTCTTGATTTGGACTTGCGGGCGGCGAAGTCTGCTGATATCTGTGCGCGGCTGGTTGAGCTGCTGGGCCGCTTGGATGCCGCGGCGCCGCACACCGTTGCCGTCTATGCCGCGATGGGTTCCGAAGTCGACTCAGCCGCGTTTGCCGCAGCTGCCGCCAAACGTGGCTGGCGCGTGGCCTATCCGTGCATGCTCTCGGCAACAGACGCCGCAGCTTGTGGCCAGCGCATGTGTATGCGGGCAGTTGCTGCCGGCGACGCGGACGCGGCTCCGTTTATCGCCCACCCCACGCGGGCCTTTGCGGCCACGGACATCGACAGCAGCCGCTTCCCTATCGTGCCTGCCGAAGCTCTCGACATGATCGTCGTGCCGCTCGTAGCATTCGACCGCACCGGCACGCGCCTAGGCTACGGCGGCGGCTGCTATGACCGCTACCTGCCCATGCTCTCGCCCGTATGTCAAATCGTCGGCATCGCCTTTGACGAACAGCGCGTCGACCACATCCCCACCGACGCCCACGACCTGCCGCTACCCCACATCATCAGCGCCTAACGGCTGGCACGCTGCACCCCACAAAAATGAGCGTGGACAATTTCCCACTTTGGGCCTGTTCGGGGGCAAAAAACGGGAGATTATCCACGCTCATTATTCAAACGTCCGATAATCCACGCTCGTGTGTCCGAAAATCCACGCTCAACCAAATCACGTCTAAATTCCCACGCTCATCCGTCCGGATTTCCACGCTCGTGCAGCCTAACACCCTGTAACCGTCTCAGCAGGCACGCGGCACGCCGGCAACCTTGAGCTTACGATCGAGCTTTGTCGGATCCCTTAGGTCATCCCAGCACAAGCGCACAATCTTGCAGTTATCGAGCATCGAAAGCCTCGACTCACGCTGGCGCTCGTCAAATTGCGCCTTTGCGAGCTTGCCCTCCTCCGCCGCCTTCTCGCTTTTAACGAATCCGTCGAACTCCCCAATAATCAACCGGTCACCCACGCGCCACAAATAGTCAACGCGATACGGCCTTCCCGGCTCAACCGGATCGAACAGCTCAACTTGCAGCTCCGGAACCTGCCAGCCGCGCTCGATCATCAGCGCACGCGCCTTGGACTCGCCGCCGTTTTCCGACAAGCCGTCGGCACACCGCGCGACCCTGCGCGCCGTCACAACACCGCGACGATTCAAGCCAAGCCTGTCGACCGTCTCAACAAGATGCTCCTTCGACAAAAGCTGCTCATGGAGCGCCGAGTCCGCAATGATCAGCCCTTCGACAAACGATGCATCGACCAGGCAATCCGCAATCGTTTGATCGATATCGGTCACGGCAATATCCATCTCGCTGGCCCGTGTCCGATAAGCATACCGATGGCGAACGACTTGAGAGCCTGGCGTCGTCGATTGCGCCGGCATCGCGGCGATATGGATGTGCGTCAAATTGGCATGCGAAACCGAAAGGCCATAGACAACGGCCGCCGTATAGGAGCAAAACGTCCAGTCGGGGTGCTTTTGCGCAAGCGCCCGCACCCGATGCAGATAACGCTGCCGAAACTTGAGCTCGGACCAGTATTCCGGACGCGCATACAGTCCCGGCATGACCACCTTGAGACTTCCCGCCGCCACCCGCCGTTCAATCTGCTTTGCCTCCGCCGTCGTGCGCGCGTACACGCAGCTCATCTGCTGCTCGCATGCTTCAATGTGACTTGTGAGTCTTTGATTCGCCGTCATGTTTGCCATGTCGCCCCCAAACTCTTGGAACGGCGCAAACGTACCAGACGGTTTCATGCGAAGTCTGACCAAATGCTGTCCAGATGCTGACCAAATGCCTGACGGTTTTGGATGTTTTAGGCCAATGGCTTATATCTGCAGGTAGAACGGTTGTCGAGAGGTCCCTGTCTCCACATTTTGAGCCTCAAAAGCCACCGACTTCATTGAAAGAAAATATGCTGTGGCTCGAAACTACCTAGTTTGCGATGTAGTCCGCATGTACTCAACGTGTGATGATGCCGACGGTACGGCAGCTGCAGAAAAAATGAGCGTGGAAAATCTCCCGCTTTGAGACCCCTTGTGAGCCAAAAACGGGAGATTATCCACGCTCACGTTGCAAACGTCCGATTATCCACGCTCGTGTGTCCGGATTTCCACGCTCGTCACGCGGCGGCCACGGCCGCAGCCACAGCCACGACAGCGGCCTAGTGCTCCTCGCCGGCGCGGGCCAGGTCGTAGGGCGTGGTTTGGTAGACGTAGTAGTTGAGCCAGTTGGTGTAGAGCAGCTGAGCCTGGCTGCGCCAGACGTTGCGCGGCTCGGCAGCGGGATCGTCGCCCGGGAAGTAATGCGCCGGCACCTGAGGGTTGAGGCCGCGCTTCACGTCGCGCTCGTACTCCAGACGCAGCGTGTCGGTATCGTACTCGGGATGGCCAAAGACAAAGAAGCGACGGCTGTCGGTCGACTTGACGATATACAGGCCTACCTCGTCGGACACGGCCACGACTTCAAGCTGCGGCTCGGCCTCCACGTCCTCGCGGCGCACATCGGTGTTGCGCGAATGCACGGCATAGAAGCGGTCGTCAAAGCCGCGGACCAGCGGGCTTTGCGGCTTCACCAGATAATGCTCAAATACGCCGCTCGCCTTTGCCGGCAGGTCGTACTTCTGGATACCGTAATGATGGTAGAGCCCCGCCTGCGCGCCCCAACAAATGTGCAGCGTGGAGTGCACGTGCGTGGTGGACCAATCCATGATCTGGCAGAGCTCGGGCCAGTAGTCGACCTCCTCGAACGGCATCTGCTCCACGGGCGCGCCCGTGATAATCAGGCCGTCGTAGTGGATGTCGCGGATGTCGTCGAACGTGCGGTAGAACGTCTCCAGGTGGCCGGCGCTCACGTGCGTGGCCTCGTGCGTTTTGGTGCGCAGCAGGTCCACCTCCACCTGCAGCGGCGTGTTGGAGAGCTTGCGCATGATCTGCGTCTCGGTGGCGATCTTGGTGGGCATGAGGTTGAGGATGAGCACGCGCAGCGGACGGATGTCCTGGTGCAGCGCGCGGTACTCGGTCATGACAAAGATGTTCTCGCTCTCGAGCTGCGCGGCGGCAGGGAGGGCGTCGGGGATGCGAATGGGCATGGATGCTCCTTACGAGTCAGTTGCAGCTATGGTACAACGACCGGCCCCATCCGCGCGAGCACATCGCCCAGCGATGCCGCCAGCGGCCCAAATCACTCCAAAAGTAGAGATTAAGGCATGTCCCAAAAATCTGTGGCGCTTTAGCCTAGCAAAGTGACAGCAGGACGCTACAATGGTTCGACGCGAAAAACTCGGCCGAAAGGATACATATATGTACCAGACGCGTAAGATCGGTGTGGTCGGCCAGGGCCACGTAGGAGCACATGTCGCCAATAGCCTGCTTATGCAGGGCATTGCCGACGAGCTGTACCTGTGCGATATCAACGAGGCCAAGGTGACGTCCGAGGTCCAGGACCTGCGCGACTCCCTTTCGTTTGTCCCGTACAACACCAAGATCGTCAACTGCTACGACCACTACGAGGAGCTGGCCTGCTGCGACGTCATCGTCAACGCCGCCGGCAAGGTCGCGCTGGCCGCCGGCAACCGCGACGGCGAGCTGTTCTTTACCACCGACGCCGCCCGCACCTTTGCCAAGCGCATCGTCGACGCCGGCTTTGACGGCATCTTCGTGAGCATCTCCAACCCCTGCGACGTCGTGTGCACCGAGCTGTGGCACCTGACCGGCTACGATCCCAAGAAGATCATCGGCTCGGGCTGCGGCCTAGATTCCGCCCGCCTGCGCACCGAGATCTCCAAGAAGGTCGGCGTGAGCCCCAAGTCCATCGACGCCTACATGATCGGCGAGCACGGCTTTAGCCAGCTTGCCGCCTTTAAGGCCGCAACCATCGCCGGCAAGAGCCTCAACGAGCTTCAGGCCGAGAACCCCGACAAGTACGCCTTTGACCACATGGAGGTCGAGGAACTCGCGCGCAAGGGCGGCTATGTGACCTACGCTGGCAAGCAGTGCACCGAGTACGCCGTCGCCAACTCCGCCGCGCGCGTCTGCGCCGCCGTGCTGCACAACGAGCACGCCGTGCTTTCGGCCTCTACGCTCATGACCGGCCACTATGGCGAAGAGGGCATCTTTACCTCCCTGCCGTGCGTGATCGGTGCCGAGGGCGTCGAGGAGGTCTACACGCTGGACCTGTCCGAGCACGAGCTCGAGGGCTTCCACAAGAGCTGCCAGCATATCCGCGACAACATCGCCCAGCTCGACTGGTGGGATGCCGAGGCCTACGACGCAAAGTAGGCCGTAGGCTGCCGAAACCTTGCGAATCCAAACGCGATACTAAGCGGGCCGCGCCGGAAATCCCCGGCGCG